>VGOX01000548.1 GCA_016875755.1 Chloroflexota bacterium | reverse complement strand
GCTCCACGCCGCGCCGTATCTTGGCTTTGATCATTTCCACTTTGGGCGTGCTGGCTGTGATCGACCCGCGCAACGCAGAACTTTCGTCATCGTTGTTCTGGGGTAATCTGAGTCTCATTGCCGCCGCGCTGACATGGGCGCTATATTCCGTGCTGGTTCGCAAGGTGTCAAAATCGTCAGACTTGCTGGCATCCAGCGCAATCATGTTTCTTGGCGGGCTGCCTTCGAGCCTTGCATTCGGATTTTGGGAGTACAACACACAAGGTTTCACCGAGATCACCATTGGAATTATCGGCGGGATTCTCTTTTTGGGGATCATCTCCACCGCGATCGCAATGTTCCTTTGGAATTACGCCTTCGCTGAATTACCCGCCGCCGTCGCTTCGTTGACGTTCTTTGCGCAGCCTGTTGTCGGCACCTTGCTCGGTTGGTTCTTCCTCGCTGAGACGATCACTCCGCTGTTTCTGGCGGGCGGGGCGTTGATCGGCATTGGAATTCTGATCGCCACGCGGGAGTAAGTGTCGCAGAGCGGTTGGTGTTTGGTTTTTTGCATCAAGTATCGGTTAAGAAAGAAGCGGATGAAGTTTTCAGTACACTTCATCCGCTTTGATTTTTATCAATTTTTCCAGACTTATTTGGCGATGTTCTTCTCCGCCATTTTTCGGGCAAGGTTCACGGTGGCGTCGCTGCCTACAGTATGAAGCAAAGCCATGTTTGGCGGGCGTTGCTCACCAATGGGATAACCGCAGATCAAAACCACCTGCTGCCCCGAATGAATACCCGATTTCAACAGTACTGCATCAACATCGGAAAGCATGTCGTCCATGGTGTTTGCGTAATTCGCAAGGTGCGGCTGCACGCCCCAAAGGAAGGCAAGTTTATTAAAGGTTTCAGGTTCGGGGGTGAACGCCAAAATCTGTTTGGACGGACGCGCCTTGGACATGAGCCAGGCGGAACGTCCCTGCATTGTAAAAACAGCGACAGCAAGGACTTCGGGATCTTTGGCAAGCGCATTGGACGCACGCGCCATGGACGCCGCATCACTCGCACCCAAGCCTGCCCTGCCATCCTGACGGCTGCCCCACTCGACGAAATGCGACTCAGCTTCGAGTGCAATACGCGACATCATGGCAACGGCTTCGCTGGGATATTCTCCCGAGGCGGTTTCGGCGGAGAGCATGATCGCATCGGTGCCGTCGAAGATGGCGTTGGCGACATCAGACGCTTCGGCACGGGTGGGAATCGGATTCTGGATCATGGACTCGAGCATTTGCGTGGCAGTGATGACCAGCTTTGCGCGATCATTTGCCGCGCGGATGATCATCTTTTGCAGCGAGGGAACACGTTCGGGAGGAAGCTCCACGCCGAGATCGCCGCGCGCAACCATTACGCCATCGACCACTTCCAGAATCTCATCCAGTTCATTGAGCGCTTCAGGTTTTTCAAGTTTTGCGATCAAGAGCGGTGTGTGTTTACCCTGAGAATATTCCTCGATGGCGGCACGAACTTCTCTGACATCGTTTGCACTGCGGACGAAGGAAATCGCAACTGCATCCACACCTTGAGAAATACCAAAAGCAAGGTCGGCTTTGTCTTTTTCGGTGAAGCCTGCAATGCGAAGTTTTACACCGGGTAGGTTGATGCCTTTATGGGAGGAAAGCGCCCCACCCACCAAAACCTTGGCATGAACGATTCGTTCCTCCGCTGAAACAACCTCCAGTGCGAGGCGGCCATCATCAAGGAGGAGGCGGTCGCCCGTTTGAACAGATTCGAATAATTCACGAAAATCAACTGGCAAAAGTTGGTCGGTGGTTTGCGGCGGTGAATCTTTGGTGGCATACAGACAAACCTGCTCGCCCACCGAAAGCTGAAGCGGCGCATCGAGTTTACCGACACGGATCTTGGGGCCTTGCAAGTCTTGCAAAATACCGATGGGTACTCCGAGTTTTTTGGAGACCTCTCGTACTCTGGCTACGCGCATGGCGTGTTGTTCATGGGTGCCATGAGAAAAATTCAAGCGGGCGACATTCATCCCCGCTTTTACAAGAGACTCGAGTGCCTGTTCTGAATCGGACGCAGGGCCGATGGTTGCTACGATCTTTGCTCTTCGCATAATAAGCACATCCTTTT
>VGOX01000547.1 GCA_016875755.1 Chloroflexota bacterium | reverse complement strand
GGGGGTGGGGGCTTTGGTGGATACTGATTGGGGTGTGGGTGTTGCCGATGGCGGGAACCAGATCCGCGTTGAGGTGGGAGGCGGGGTTTCCGTCATGGTTATGGGTGTGGGGGTGGTGAGCAGGTCATTCATCCCGCTACAACCGGTGAAACATCCCATAAGGAGGATAAAAATGGAAAGACGTTTGAAAGTCATATTGATTGGTGACATTTTTTCATTTTATTGTGGCGTAAAATAAGCCATATCATTTTAGTACCCAAAGATTATAAGGTCGTTTGGGTGCAAGCATATCAGGAGAATATGATGACCGATAAACAAGTGCTGGTGACTGGTGCGTGCGGTGAGATCGGACAGGCGCTCGTGCAGGAGTTGGCGAAGCGGGGCGGTTACCGAATTGTGACGGCGGATTTTATGCCGCTGCCCGATTCGATCAAGGGGCTTGCGGCGGAGCATGTGCAGGGGGACTTGGTTTATAAGATCAAGACCTTTTACGATTACGATTTCGATATCATCTTCCATTTGGCGGCATCGCTTTCTTCGAAGGCGGAGATCGCCACGGAGGAGGCGCATCGCATCAATGTGGAAGGGACGATGCAATTGTTGATGCTGGCGGCGTATCGTTCGGAGAAGTATGGCAAGGCGGTGAAGTTCATCTTCCCCAGTTCGATCGCGGCGTATGGCATGCCGAATCTTGAGACGAAGCGCGCGGCGGGCGTGGTAAAGGAAGAGGATTGGAACACGCCGCACACGATGTATGGTTGTAACAAATTATATTGTGAAAAGTTGGGAATGTATTATGGGCAGTATTACGGGCAAAAGCATTTGGATGAAAAGCCCCCGGTCATGCTGGACTTTCGGGCGATTCGCTTCCCGGGCTTGATCAGCGCCTTTACATTGCCCAGCGGCGGGACGAGTGACTACGGTCCCGAAATGCTGCACGCGGCGGCGCAAGGCAAGGACTATGCCTGTTTCGTGCGCCCCGATACGAAGATTTCATTCATGGCGATGCCCGATGCGATCAAATCCATGTTGATGTTGATGGATGCGCCGCGTGAGTCGCTGACAAGTAGTGTGTACAATGTGGCAGCGTTTGCCATTACTGCGGATGAGTTCCGCGAGCGGGCGGTGAACGCCTTTGCAAATGCGAACATCACCTATGATCCAAATCCGCGCCGCCAGGGGATCGTGGATTCGTGGCCTGAGGATGTGGACGATGCCCGTGCCCGCTCCGATTGGAAATGGCTGCCCGATTATGATGTAGATCGCTTCTTCGAGGAATATTTCCTGCCTGAGATCCGCAAGCGGTATGGGAAGTAAAAAATAATTTATCATCGTCTATCACCCAATTTTGGGTGATAGACGATGGAATCGTTTTATGGGGGTATGTTTGCCTTGATAACCCCACATTATTATTTTTGTTAAATTCAGCCATTCTCCCCTGTATAGGGGCTACTTTTCAGCGGAGTATAATCGCCCAATGTCCACCCCATCCTATCCATTTACTCGCAATGCTCAGACAGCGCTCAAAAATGCCGCACGGATTGCGGAGCAGCACCAACAGCCGTCAGTTGATTCATTGGCGTTGCTGCTGGCGTTATTGCAGATGCCAAATTCGCAGGCGCAGGCTATTTTGACATCCCTGCGCGTTAAGGTTGAAAATCTCGCAGCGCGTGTGTCAGCTACGATCAAGCTGGAGGCGAAGCAAACCTCTGCGGGGTCGGAAGGGAAGCGCAGCGGGTTAAATCTGGACGTTGAAAATGAATCCATCTTGAGTGAATCCTTTGTTGAGATGAAGGATCAGGCGATCGATTCCATTGATGGGCACACCCTGTTGTTGGGCATGTTACGCAGCCCTGAAAGTAAGGCTGGGCAAATTCTGGCTCAGTATGGGGTAACGGCGGAGCAGGTTCGTGAGAGTGTGCGTATCATGAAGGAAATGCCCAGCACGCGAAGCCCCATCTTTGACCTGCCCCAAAAAATGGGCGGAGCGATGCGGCATGGTGTCAGCCCGATCTTTATTAGAGTACAAAACCACTGCCTCTGGCAGTGAGTGGAGTAAAAAGGTTATACCGTGAAAAGTAATTGAGAATGTTGGGTATGATGAGCGCAACTGGAAGGCGTGCAACCAACCAAAAGGAGAC
>VGOX01000546.1 GCA_016875755.1 Chloroflexota bacterium | reverse complement strand
TGCCTGACCACGATGCCCGCGAGCCGTGGTTCATGTGTTACGAACATTCCGATACCGACGTCGATGAAACATTGAATGTCTATGCCGAGATCGTGAAAGAAGTAAAGAAATAGTCAAAGGTCAAAAGTCAAAGGTCAGTGACTTTCGACCTTTGACTTTTGACATGAGGAAATCCATGTCAAAACTAACTACGCAAGAAATTGTAGACCTTAGCAAGGAATACACCTTCTTCTCCTGGTCTGTGCAGGGACAGGTTAATCCCATCCCTGTTGAAAGGGCGGAAGGCATCTATTTTTGGGATACAGAAGGAAAACGCTATATCGATTTTTCATCGCAATTGATGAATACCAATATCGGGCATCAGCACCCAAAAGTGGTGAAAGCCATTCAAGATCAGGCGGCAAAACTTTGCTTTGTTCATCCAGGCAATACGACGGATGTCCGCGCGAAACTTGGCAAAAAACTTGCCGAAGTGACACCGGATAATTTGAAGAAGACCTTTTTCTCCCTTGGCGGCGCGGAAGCGAACGAGAATGCGATTAAGATGGCGCGTTTCTATACGGGACGTCATAAGATTTTGGCGCAGTACCGTTCCTATCACGGCGCCACGCATGGCTCGGTTGCGTTGACGGGTGATTACCGTCGCCTTGCCGTCGAACCGACCATGCCGGGCGGTGTGCATTTCATGAACCCGCATTGTTACCGCTGCCCGTTCGGACAAAAGAAAGAATCCTGCAAACGCGAGTGCATTACTCATCTGGAAGAAGTCATCCAGTACGAAGGTCCCGATAAGATCGCCGCCATCATTATGGAAGGTGTTGTCGGGTCAAATGGAATCATCGTCCCGCCAGATGATTACTGGCCCCGCGTCCGTGAGATTTGCGACAAATACGGCATCCTGCTCATCTCTGACGAAGTCATGAGCGGCTGGGGACGCACTGGTGAATGGTTCGCTGTGGACAACTGGAAGGTCGTTCCCGACATCATCACCACAGCCAAAGGCATCACCAGCGGATACGCCCCTCTCGGCGCCGTCATCGTCTCGGACAAGATCGCCGAATTCTTTGAAGTAAAATATCTCTACGCTGGTCTGACATATAACGGTCACGCCTTATCCTGTGCGGCGGCTCTGGCGACCATCGAAGTGTATGCCGAAGATAACCTCATGGAAAATGCGCGGACGATGGGAAATTATCTGGGCGAGTGTCTTGAAGATATCAAAGCCAAGCATCCTTCTGTGGGCGATGTGCGTTATATCGGGCTTTTCTCAACCATCGAGTTGGTTGCCAACCGCGAGACAAAAGAGATCATGTCCCCATCGATCATGGCGGAAGTTGGCAAGACCCTGCGCGCAAACGGTTTGTTCACCTTTATCATGGCAAATAATATGGGCAGCATGGTCTTTGTCGTGCCGCCACTGTGCATTACGAAAGAGCAATTGGATGAAGGTCTCGCCATCGTTGAGAAGGCGCTGGAAGTTGCGGATCGTACAATAGTTTAAAGTTTCAGGATGAAGGTTGCAAGTTAAGAACCTGTAACCTTCAACTTTGAACCTTCAGTTGATTTTGGAGAAACCATGGAAATTCTAAATTACATCAATGGCGAATGGATAAAACCAAACGTCACAGAGTATTTCGATGTCATCAACCCCGCCACCGGAAAGGTGATCGCCAAGACCCCACTCAGCACCAAAGCGGATGTGGATGCGGCGGCGAAAGCGGCGAGCGAAGCATTTGTCGGTTGGCGTAGAACGCCTGTCAACGATCGTGTGCAGTACCTGTTCAAACTTCGCAATATCATGCGCGAGCACGGTGATGAAATTGCCAAACTCATCACAGACGAATGCGGTAAAACTTTTGAAGAAGCCAAAGCCGAAATGGTGCGCGCTTACGAGAATATCGAAGTTGCCTGCGGGATGCCGCACATGGGCAAGGGCGAATTTGTGGAAGACATCGCCCCTGGTATCGACGAGATCATGATCCGCCAACCTGTGGGTGTGTGCGCCACCATCGCTCCGTTCAACTTCCCGGGCATGATCCCGTTTTGGTATCTGCCGTATGCATTGGCGGCGGGTAACACGTACGTTATCAAGCCCTCCGAAAAAGTGCCGATGACGATGCAGTACATTTTCAAACTCATTGAACAG
>VGOX01000545.1 GCA_016875755.1 Chloroflexota bacterium | reverse complement strand
CCGGGACTGCCATACAACCAGATCGGCGTACTATCCAAGGGAACTTCTGCCGTGATCATTGGGCAGGATATTCTATCCCGCTGGGTACAGATCCAAGTCCCAGACAAGGACTATACAGGCTGGGTTTCCATCATGACCGAATTCTCCAGCATCGAAGGCGACTTAAGCACCATCCCAGATTTCACCTTCACCGACTATCCCCTGCCAGCCTATATTATGAATTGCACCGAACATGAACTTGCTATTGAGCCCGGTGAGTATTATCTATATAACGTGTTCACCGATGAACTTTACCTTAATGAAGTACAGGTAGACCCTGGTGTGTACAGCGTGTATGACATGTTCGTACCCGGGGAGCCTGAAATTCAAAAGGTAAATATCGTAGAGGGCATGACTGTCGCCATTACGGTAAATGGTTTTGGTGTTAGTCACAAATGCCCATAAGGGTACAAGCGCTCTTATTTTTCAGAAAACACAACCCCTCTCAAGCAGGGTGAAATTACCCCGCTCTTGCGATACAATCAAGACAATGACGGCGAGACACCATGTCAGCGGAAGAAATGCCGGGGAACTAAATCAGGCATCCGTTAAGGTCGAGCCGTTTCTTCATGTCACATAGGAGAAAAGCATGTCTGAAAAACTCAATCAACTCAAGGCGATCCTTGGCGAAGTATCGGACCTGAACCATGCAGCCAGCGTGCTGGGCTGGGATGAGCAGGTGAACCTGCCGCCCGGCGGCGGAGAAGCACGCGGACAACAACTCGCCACGCTTGGCAAGATCGCCCAGGAAAAATTCACGTCGGATGAAGTTGGCAGGCTGCTCGAAGATTTGAAAAGTGAATATGCCGACGCTGAAACCGATGACGGCGCGATGATCCGCGTGACGGCTCGCAATTACGAAAAAGCCAAGATGGTGCCGCCATCATTTATCGCGGAGCAAGCTGTGACCGCGTCGAAAGCATTTGAGGCATGGGTGGAAGCAAAAGGCAAATCGGATTTTTCCATCTTCCAGCCGCATCTCGAAAAAGTGGTGGACCTAGTGAAGCGGTATGTTTCCTTCTTCCCGCCTGCTGACCACCCATATGATGTCCTGCTTGACGATTTCGAGCCAGGCATGAAGACCTCGGAAGTAAAAGAGATTTTCGGCAGCCTGCGCCCCAAGCAGGTGGAACTCATCAAAGCCATTGCCGCGAGCAAACAGGTAAAGGATGATTTCTTGCATAAGAATTTCCCCGAAAAGAAAGTGTGGGATTTCAGCGAAAAGATCATCACCAAATACGGCTATGATTTTTCGCGCGGCAGACAGGACAAAGCCCCGCATCCATTTGAAACCACTTTCAGCGTGAATGATGTGCGCATCACCAACCGCTTTGAAAAAGACAGCCCGCTGGCCACATTGTTCAGCGCCATGCACGAATCTGGTCACGCCATGTATGAGCAGGGCGTGAACCCCGCCTACGAGCGCACTCCGCTGGAGAGCGGCACATCTTTGGCAGTACACGAGTCACAATCGCGGATGTGGGAGAACATCGTCGGGCGTTCGCTGCCGTTTTGGGAGCACTTCTACCCCGAGCTCAAAAAAGCCTTCCCAACCCAATTGGATGGCGTGGGCGCAAAAGCCTTCTATAAAGCCATCAACAAAGTCGAACCCTCGCTTATCCGCGTGAATGCTGATGAAGCCACCTACAACCTACACATTATGCTGCGCCTTGAAATCGAAATTGGCATGGTCGATGGCAGCATCAACGTAAGAGACCTGCCTGAAATTTGGAACGCGAAAATGCAGGATTATCTCGGCATTGTTCCACCCAATAACGCGAAAGGTGTTTTACAGGATGTCCATTGGTCGGGCGGCATGATCGGCTATTTCTCCACCTATGCGTTGGGCAACATCATCTCCGCACAAATTTGGGAAGCGGTCAATAAAGACATCCGCGACCTCGAAGACCAATTCCGCAAAGGTAAGTTCGACGAATTGCGCAACTGGTTGACCGAAAAAATCTACACCCATGGCCACAAGTATGATCCGCAAGACCTGGTTCAAAAGGTCACTGGCTCAAAGATCGATTCTGCCGCCTATGTGCGCTATCTGACGAAGAAATACAGCGATATTTACGGGCTGTAATTTTTGGATGAACCCAACGAGACGC
>VGOX01000544.1 GCA_016875755.1 Chloroflexota bacterium | reverse complement strand
CCACGGTTAGACTGGTAAAGGTTAGAAACTGTCTCGGCTTTGTTTTTAATTCTTCATAGGTCAGCATTCACTCATCATAACGCTGTTCTGTTATTTCGGATAATGTCTATTCCTTATTGCAACTTTTTTCAATAACATAGTTTATAGAGTATCACGAAAGGGGATTTCTTACATTAATGGGTGGAAGAATGGCGGATGGTTAATAGTGAATGGTGTGTAGCGGACGGAGGAAAGCCCCCCAATGGTCTATCGTCCACCGTCCACGGTCTAACTACGGTTCCCACACAAAATGTGACAAGGCCGTGATGTACAGTTTGCCGTCCACAGGAGCCATGCCGACCGCCCATGTTTGCCAGTCCATGCCGCTGTATTGGTCGGTGCCGGGGAAGTGGACGGAGTAAAAGTCCATGCCGGGGTACTGCCATTCAGGGAGGTACGTCGCGCCGCCAGTTTTCAACTGGTTGCAAACGACCTCGGTGGTTGGCGTGAATACCTGCTGCAAAGAAGGCAGAACCATCTCTTGGAACGAGCCCTTCGTCGTTTCGCCACTGGCAAAATGCAGACCCCAATCTGCCTGAAACATGGTTTCAAAGACGAACTTTGCGTGTTCGACATCGTAGTTAATGACATTCCCATCGCGGAAAATGCGCACATCCATGCCAGAGGTTGGTGAGACAAGTGAAGACAACAAAGCTCCATCCTTGGTTTGGACGGCGGTGCGCAGGGAGTTGATCAACTCGCTGCCGCGTGGGTCGTTGCAAAATGATGGGATGGTTGTGGGCGCGGGGGTTTCTGTCAGTGCGGGGAGGGGAGAAATGGATGCAGTGGAGGTAAAAGCTGGTAGAGGCATATCCGTTGGCAGGGCGGTGGGAAGCGGGGGTGCATCCACGGGAATGGAGCAGGCGGTGAGGGTCAGCAGTG
This sequence comes from Chloroflexota bacterium, assembly GCA_016875755.1. GTDB lineage: Bacteria > Chloroflexota > Anaerolineae > Anaerolineales > Villigracilaceae > Villigracilis. The sequence continues at coordinate 1,231 of VGOX01000544.1, read as the reverse complement.
TCATGACGATCAATAGTCTGTTCATTTTCATCCTTTCAATAAATAAACTTGCGTTTCCGCCAGTTTATTGTACTACTGCTGATATTTTGGATTCAGGAAGTATGCTTCCGTTTTTGACTCATATTTTCTACTGCGCATCTTCCGCCATTTTTTTGGCGATGCGTTTGACAACTTCTGCTACACCACTGATGGGGTTTTTCAAGGTTTCCACCGCAACCTCCAATATCTCGGGAGCCATGCGTTTGATATTACGGAAACGACGCGCAAGGAAAGTCTCGTCGGGCTGCGGTTCTTCGAGTGCGGTCTGAATTTCCTGTAACTCCGCTTTTACGTCTTCCTTGTCGGCGGGCTTAAGTGTCGGGTTTTTTTCCACAGCCTGAACGATGATCTCAAAATATGGGGCAAGCTGAATACTTTGGTTGGAGATCGTATTGTTATCTCCCACCACAATATTGCTGCGATCCACATTACCGCCGACGACAACACTGCCATTGCCTGCGCTCAAACCATCTTTTTTTGATTTGCCAGCCATGATTCCTCCTATGAATCTTTCGGTGCGATCACCACGCGAAAACCAAGATCATCATTGAACATCAATGGGATCGACCAGTTACAGAAAGATGAACGCGCGAACCATTGATAGCCGATCCACGAACCGCCGCGCACGATGCGGTATTTTTCATCGTCATCATACCACGAGCCAGTCCACTCCCAGGCATTACCGCTCATATCCCAGGCTTCGGCGGGGCTGACACCTTGCGGGAAGGTACACACCGCCGTTGTACCGCCAAGCCCATGTCCTGTCGCTTCGCTATCCCAGGTGTTGGCAGCGGTTTTTTCGAAACCTTCACCCCACGGATATTCGCGCCCGTCCGTACCGCGTGACGCGCGTTCCCACTCTCCATCGCACGGCAGGCGGATGTCATAGCCCTCCGGCACCGCCACGATCTTCCTTGAAAGCCAGTTGCAATAAGCCTCCGCTTCATACCAGCACACACCCACCACCGGCATAATGGCGTTACTCAACTCGATGTTATGCCAGTAATACGGCACATTCCGTTTCGCAAGCGGACGATGCTCCAGCCAGTCGCGCTCCACACCTTCAAGCGTGCGTGCATCGAATTTCCCCGTGCGCCAAGCCCAGCCAAGCTCGCTCCAAAACTCAGGGTTTTGATACCCATCCTCTTTGACAAAGCGCGCAAACTGGATATTTGTAACAGGATATTTCGCA
>VGOX01000543.1 GCA_016875755.1 Chloroflexota bacterium | reverse complement strand
GAAATCATGCAAACTTTGCTCATCGAATGGCATTCCACTTGCCCACGCTGGAATTACACTATCAAGCCACGACAAACTCCAAATCTTTGTTTGTAAAGTGCGGAGTTATTCTTTTACAAGCCCGAAGTAGAAAACGTTTCAGGATATTTCTCCAAAAAACTCTTATTTCAACATCGGCATTTTCAAGCCGTGGCGTTTCGCAGCATCGATGGCGATCTCGTAGCCTGCGTCAGCGTGGCGCACAACACCCATACCGGGATCAGTCGTCAGTACGCGTTCGAGGCGCGCCGCGGCTTCGGGAGTCCCATCTGCCACGATGACCTGTCCCGCGTGCTGCGAATATCCCATGCCGACGCCGCCGCCATGGTGGAACGATACCCATGTCGCACCGCCGACCGCGTTGATCATCGCATTGAGAATCGCCCAATCGGAGATCGCATCCGAGCCATCCTTCATCGCTTCGGTTTCGCGGTTGGGTGAAGCCACCGAACCGCTATCCAAATGGTCGCGCCCGATGACGATCGGCGCTTTTACTTTTCCACTCGCCACGAGTTCATTGAACATCAAGCCTGCTTTGGCGCGCTCGCCGTATCCGAGCCAGCAAATGCGCGAGGGCAGCCCCTGAAACGGAACTTTCTCACGCGCCATCTTGAGCCAGCGATGTAGATGCGCGTCTTCGGGGAACAACTCCATGATGGCTTTGTCGGTGGTGTAAATATCCTCCACATCGCCAGAAAGCGCCACCCAGCGAAACGGTCCCTTACCTTCGCAGAACAACGGACGAATATACGCGGGTACGAAACCAGGAAACTCGAACGCATCGGTCACACCATGGTTGTATGCCTGCTGGCGCAGGTTATTGCCGTAATCGAACACTTCCGCGCCCGCACGTTGGAACGCAAGCATCGCGCGCACATGCTTTGACATCGAGTCCATTGCCATCGCTTTATATTTTTCTGGATTTTCAACTCGTAATTGATTCGCCGCCGTAACACTCAACCCCGATGGGACATAAAACAACGCCTCATGCGCCGACGTTTGATCTGTCACAACATCGGGAATGATGCCACGCTGCGAGAGTTCGTCGTACACATCTGCCGCATTGCCAATGAGACCGATGGACTTTGGCGTTTTGTTTTTGATATTTTCTTCGACCAAGGTCATCGCTTCTTCGAGATTATCCACCACCATATCCACATAACCGATGGCGCGGCGACGTTCGGCGCGTTCGGGGTCAACTTCGACGATGAGCCCTACACCTTCATTCATCGTAATGGACAATGGTTGGGCGCCGCCCATGCCGCCGAGTCCTGCTGTGAGCACGAATTTGCCTTTGAGTGAGCCCCAGCCTTTGAGCTTGGCAAGCGCGCCGAAGGTTTCATACGTCCCTTGCAAAATGCCCTGCGTGCCGATGTAGATCCACGAGCCGGCGGTCATCTGGCCGTACATGATGAGTCCCTTTTTATCGAGTTCATCGAACTTTTCCCACGTTGCCCAATGCGGCACAATGTTGGAGTTGGCGATGAGCACTTTGGGCGCATCCTTGTGGGATCTGAAAACCACGACCGGTTTGCCTGATTGCACCAACAGGGTTTCATCTTCTTCGAGATTCTTGAGCGACTCGAGAATCGCATCGAATGATTCCCAGTTGCGGGCGGCTTTTCCGCGCCCGCCATACACAACGAGGTCTTCGGGTTTTTCCGCCACTTCGGGGTCGAGGTTGTTTTGGATCATGCGATAGGCGGCTTCGCTCAACCAGTTCTTGCAGGTCAGTTCCGTTCCACGCGGGGCACGGATGATGCGGGGTGTGGACATCTAGAGTCTCCTTGAATGCGAGGGTTGTTAACTATTTACTTCCGGCAAGCCATCGAATAAATAGATCGAGTTTATAAAATCTTCAAGCAATGGACCTGCCTGATCCTTAATAGCAGAGGGAATGGTGATATTGAAGAATGTTATGGTCGCATCCGCTTTGACAAGGATGAACTGTTGATAGACATTGATGGGACGTATTCTTTCGTTGATCCGTGAGTCCTCTGCAAGAAGCCGTTCATTAATAGCCAAAACTTGGGCTGAAAACCAGCCGGGAGCGTAGCCAGCGCGCCGAAAAAACGAAAAAAGAAACCACGGCGGCGGGTGCTGCGTCGTTTTGCAG
>VGOX01000542.1 GCA_016875755.1 Chloroflexota bacterium | reverse complement strand
ATTAAGAGACGCCAGCAAGAGCGCGCCTTCCAGGCGCATTATCTCAAAGCCGCCGCCTCTGGCGGCGGTAGTTTACTTAATCCTAAACAAAACAGTTGCAATCTCGCTCTAGGTATGTATAATTGAACCCATACACCGCACCACCTCTGCAAGCCCCATCCCATTTTCTTAAGGATTGCATGTGACTACCATATTTTTTGCAACAGACATTCACGGGTCGGATATTTGCTGGAGCAAGTTCTTGAATGCGGGGAAATTCTACAACGCCGATCAACTCATCCTTGGCGGCGATATGACGGGCAAGGCAGTTGTCCCGTTCGTACACATGGGCGGCTCAAAGTACCGCATTACCCTGCTGGAGCAAGTGTTCGATGTCTCCACTGATGAGGAACTGACGGACATGAAAAAGCGCGTCCGCAGCCGCGGTTACTATCCCTACATGACCACCCCCGATGAAATCACCGAATTGGAGAAAGATCCAGACCGCGTCAGTGAAATATTCCTCGCGGAAGTGCTCAAGGTTGTCGAGCAATGGATGGATCTCGCTGACAAAAAACTGGCGGGCACCGGTATGACCGTCTACTGTTGCCCGGGTAACGACGATATGGATGAAGTGGATGCGATCGTCCAAGCCAGCAAAAGCGTTGTCCTTGCGGAAAGCCGCGTCACCATGCTGAACAGCGGACATGAGATGATCGCTTCAGGTTGGAGCAACCGCACTCCCTGGGACACGCACCGTGAAGAGGACGAGGACCAGCTCAAAGTCCGGTACGATGCGATGATCGCGCAGTTGAAAGATCCTCGCAACTCCATTTTCAATATCCACGTTCCCCCTTATAAATCCAATTTAGATGAAGCCGCCGAACTCGATGAAAATTTGCGCCCGAAAATGGCAGGGCAGGCGTTGAAACCTGTCGGCTCGACGGCATTGCGCAAAGCCATCGAAGAAACCCAACCCCTGCTCGGCTTGCATGGACATATCCATGAAGGGCGCGGCGTTTCGCGTATTGGCGAAACTTTGTGCATTAACCCGGGTTCGATGTATGAGCAGGGTACACTGCTCGGCACCATTGTGCGTCTCGGCAAACGAAAAGTGGAAGATTACGTTTTGACAACGGGTTAATTTGTAGGGACACGGCGTCGCCGTATCTCTACATGTAAAAAACACCAAAGGAGAGTGTCATGAGCAACTTGTTTGTCCGTAAGGCGACTGGCTTGGTTCGTTCCTGGTCGGTCATGGACGCGTTCATCTACGCGTTGTTTTCCATCAACCTGATCACCCTAGGTTTGTACAGTTTCAGTCAAATGTACAGCTTCGAGGGCGGCATGGTCAATGCGCTCATCATCAGCGCCATTTTCATTTTCTTTGAAGTTGTGGTCTATGCCGCATTGATCGCCGTCATGCCCCGTTCGGGCGGCGATTACGTCTGGCAGAGCCGCATCCTCGGTGGGGCGGTGGGATTCATTCTCGCGGTCACAGGCTGGTGGTTCATTTTGTGGCTGTGGGTGCCGCTGTATGGCGACATGTTCCGTCACATTGTGCTGGTTCCGATCCTTGGCGTGCTTGGCGCGAAGGATATTGCCCTGTGGTTCGCTGGCACGCAGAATGGAGCCTTCACTGCCTCGCTTCTCACGCTTGCCATCGTCAGCATCTTCATTATGCTTGGCATGAAAACCTACGCCCGCATTCAGAAGTTCTCCTTCTATGGCGGCATGTTGGGACTTCTCATCGTCATCGCCTTGCTGCTGATGGGCTCGCCCGAAGCCTTCAAAGCCGGCTTGGATGCAAATGCCGCTTCTATGTTTGGAACGGAAGCTGGTCTCTACGACGCGACAGCTGCCCTCGGTGTGGAAGCTGGTGCGATCACTCCCTTTTCGGGTGGCGGTTTGGCGGTGGTCTTCCTCGTGATTCCCTACATGGTCTTTTTCAACTTGTGGCCCAACTGGGGCGCAACCCTCTACGGTGAAGTGCGCGGCGCGACCGATTTCAAACGCAACATGGCAGGCATGGGTTGGGCGCTCGGCGTAACCACCCTGCTCGCCATCATCCTGCTCTTTGCCATTCGCAAAACCATCGGCTGGGAGTTCTATGTTCAGTCGGGTGCGGCATGGTGGAATTATGCCTGGGGCTATACTGATGTGATCCCAGCCCTTCCTGTCTGGCCTTATCCCGCACTGA
>VGOX01000541.1 GCA_016875755.1 Chloroflexota bacterium | reverse complement strand
TCGAAACTGGCAGCGGTTCTCAAATAGATCTCGGAATGCTTCCGCATGCCTTTTCACAAGTGGCGCAGGTGTGATTATTGGAAGTTGCATCGGCTTTTTCCAGCGAACAGAATTTGCTCAGGGTATCACGTTTATCTAGAAAACGCTAAAATACAACTATCGAGCACTTAAGGTGATCTTGGCAGTGGCATGCATCCAGCGGACCTTTCCATTCACAATGATGCGGTGTTCGATATCGTAATCTCGGCCTTGCTGCTGCGCCTCTGCCCACATGGCTTTGACCATGGCAAGGTCTTGCGGGTGGGCGGCTTTCAACAATTCTGCCATGGGATGTATGCCGATGGGCCAGCCCATCAGTTGGGCGGTTTCCGCATTGACGTAGAAAAGGCCTGCCTTTAGGTCGGCGGTCCAACTGCCCAGCTTGGCAATGGTTTGAGCCTCCCGCAGGATGTGTTCATTACGGCGTAGGGTGAGTTCTGCCTGTTTGCGTTCTGTGACATCACGAAGGGAGGATAAGACCCCTGTTACATTGCCGTCCTCATCCTTCAAAACCACTATGCGGACGTCCACATTAATGTACATGCCATCCTTGCGCATGTACAGCACTTCGCCCGCGTACCTTCCATTGGACATTAATTGCTGAATTTTTTCTTCCCGTGAAGACCCAGGCACCTGCGTCTTGAAAAGGTCTTTTGAGACTTTTCCCAATACTTCCTGTTCGGTCCAACCGAAAACTTCTTCTGCGGTTTTGTTCCAATAGGTGATGCGAAACGCCGCATCTGTGCCGACGATGGCATCATGCACATTGGACAATAGCTCGGCCTGATAGGCCAGTTTCTCCGCGGATGCCTTGCGTTCGGTGATGTCATACATCACACCTTCGACGAAGAGCGGTTCTCCGTTTTCATCTCGTACCAGATTGCCTTCATCCTGAAACCAGATAATGCTTCCGTTATTGGCGACCATGCGGTATTCGGAGGTAAAAGGCTTACCCTCTGCGTGGTTTTGATGAATTTTCTCCAGGACGCGTTCGCGGTCATGCGGGTGGATGTGTTCAAGCCAGAGGGTTGGGTTTTTTATGTATTCAGCTGCGGGGATGCCAAGCATCTCTTCAACCTGCGGGCTAATATAGATCGTGGAACTGATCTCATCAAGAGCGGCAATATAGGTGATCGCAGGCAATTGCTCCACAAGGGCGCGGAACTGTGCTTCAGATTGTCTTAGCGCCTGTTCTGCCGCTTTCTTTTTGGTGACATCATGTGCCAGCACGAGACGGGCTGAACGCTCTCCGAATTTAAGGGAGTGGGAGCTGATTTCCACATCGATGAGCGTGCCATCTTTTTTGCGGTGCTTCCATCCACCAGACCGCTGCAGCGGCGCAGTTTGCACTGCGACATTTGCCATAAGAGCGGTGACTTCCTCCTCGGGGCGAATATCTTTCAACGTCATCGCGAGGAATTCTTTCCGGGTGTAGCCATAATGATCGATGGCGGCATCATTTACCGTTAAGAAGCGAAGCGTTTCCGCGTCATAGACCCACATGGGGTTTGGGTTGTTGTCGAAGAGGAGTTTGTAACGCTGTTCGCTTTCGGTAAGATGGTGTATATCCCGCTGCAGAAAGAGGTAGATCAATGCGGCGCTTGCACATACGAACAGCCAGCCTTTGATAGTTTGAAGAAAGGCATGTTTTTGATGATCGGCTGGAAAAAGCAATTCCAGCAGGTTATCACTCAGAAGAATCCACAGAACACCGAAAACTACATACGTCAGCGCCGTGCGGACCGGCTGTGAATTCTTTCGTTTCTCCATAATTCATTACCTCGGTGCTTGCCGCTTGAAACATTTTTACCGCCCCTTCTCAGTACCGCTAAATTAATTTGTAGTATAGCACTGCTGACATGCATTTCGAATGGCACTTAGGTTGCAGATTTCTAAGCAATAGCCGCTGATGAAAGTTAACTATTTATGAGATTAATCTATTCGCATTGTTGCGTTAAGAAATGCCGAGATGAAATGATCCGTAGGGCAGATACCTTGATGTATCAGGCGAAATTAACTGGCAAAAACCAAGCGATCTATTTTGAAGTTGAATAAAAAATTATTTCGCCAGCCATCTCAATAGCCCCGTCCCTGCCCATCTGCCACTTGCCATACAAGCGGTGATCAAATATCCGCCCGTGGGT
>VGOX01000540.1 GCA_016875755.1 Chloroflexota bacterium | reverse complement strand
TGATTTGGCTGACCAAAAGGTATTGGCAATAATCCAGACGCGTCACAATTTGGGTTTTCGGTCTCATACTCCCAAACTTACTGGCTTTTTGCCTTCCCGTCAATCACTTAGTTTTGCGTAAGTCCTATTATAATCAAGCAATCAATTTTGCTCAGGAGTATCGCATGACAACCCCCATTAAGGAACTGATCGACCTTGTAGAACAAAGTATTGCTGTGGAAGGCACAACTGTTAAAGTGCTGGATGCGGCTAAATTCAGGAAGAATGTTGGCAAACTGGTGGAACGCTCCGCGCTCGGTTCAGACTCAACTGTAGGCTGGTCCCGTTATATCGTCAGATGCGCCGCATTGGAACTGGGCGTCGTCCCCGCCTCCATCCACGACTTGTACATGGCTCGTGGCCGCGGCGATGCGCCGATGACCTTCACCACACCTGCCTTTAACCTGCGCGCATTATCGCATCATGCCGCCCGCGCCATGTTCCGCGCTGCGAATAAGATCAACGCTGGTGCCTTCATTTTTGAAATTGCCCGCTCTGAAATCGGTTACACCGCCCAACGCCCCGCTGAATACGCCACAAACATCCTCGGCGCTGCCATCGCGGAGGGATTTGTGGGACCTGTGTTCATTCAGGGTGACCATTTCCAAGTCTCTGCCAAGCGTTACATGGCCGATGCCGAAGCGGAATTACAAGCTGTGCGCGACCTCTCCATCGAGGCAATGGCGGCCGGCTTCTATAATATTGATGTGGATACTTCCACGCTTGTGGATATTCACCTTCCGACCGTGGAAGAACAGCAGGCGTTGAATGGCAAACTTTCAGCTGAGCTCTCCACCTTCATCCGCAATCATGAACCTGCAGGCGTGACCGTGTCCATTGGCGGTGAGATCGGCGAAGTGGGAACGACCAATTCCACCGAACCTGAATTGCGTGCCTACATGGACACCTATAACGCTCACATGAAAGAACTTGCCCCCGGCAAGGCTGGCTTGAGCAAGATCAGCGTGCTCACGGGCACTTCCCACGGCGGCACCGTATTACCAGATGGCTCCATTGCGGAAGTGAACATTGCCTTCGATGTGTTGCGCGACCTAAGCCGCGTTGCCCGCAGTGAATACGGCATGGGTGGCACAGTTCAACACGGCGCTTCCACTGTACCTGAAGAAAATTTCAATAAATTTGTTCAGCACGAAGCAATCGAAGTTCATCTCGCCACGAATTTTGCGACCATGTTCTTTGATAACATCCCCGATGATTTCCGCAAGGAGATGTACGCGTGGTTGGATGTGAACTCTGCGGCAGATCGCAAGCCTGGCATGACGGATGAGCAGTTCTATTACAAGGTCCGCAAGAACGCGATTGGTCCGTTCAAAGCCAAGTCGTATGCACTGCCCGAGGCTGCTCATGCGAAACTCCGTGCAGCTTGGGAAGCTCAATTTGACAAGTTGTTCAACCTGCTTGGTTTGAAAGATACGAAGAATTACACCGAAAAATACATCAATGCAGTGAAGGTTCAACCGTCTCTTGCAGATTTTGTGAAAGAAGAAGCCGCAGCTGAAGATGTGAGTGATCTGGCGGATTAATGCCACCATGCCTGTTTCCGATCAAGGGATAACAAAAGACCGATATATGCTCATTCCCCGCACGGCGATCTTCGTCCGTCGCGGGGATGAGTATTTATTGATGAAAGGTGCGCCGACAAAACGCCTGTGGGCTGGCAGGTATAACGGACTTGGCGGTCACGTGGAGCGCGGGGAGGATGTCATTTCTGCGGCGCGGCGTGAATTGCTTGAAGAGGCAGGCGTTACAGCTGACCTCTGGTTATGCGGCACGGTCATTGTGGATACTGGAGATACGGGCGTTCTTCTGTTTGTAGTGTGCGGAGAAAATGCCCAAGGGGAGATAAAGGCATCGCGGGAAGGAACAGCCGAATGGATCCAGAAAGAGGCGTTGGTTCATCTTCCGGTCGTTGAGGATCTGCCGATCCTGCTTGGGCGTATCCATCAAATGAAGGCTGGCGATCGGCCTTTTTCGGCCCGTTCTTTTTATGAAGACGAGAAATTGAAGATGTTGTTTGCAGAATAAAAAAGCCGCCAATCTGGCGGCTTTTTTTATTAGAGTACAAAACCACTGCCTCTGGCAGTGAGTGGAGTAAAAAGGTTATACCGTGAAAAGTAATTGAGA
>VGOX01000539.1 GCA_016875755.1 Chloroflexota bacterium | reverse complement strand
GAAAATGCCGGGCAATCCCAGGCGTAGCATGACGGATAGCAGTAACGGAAAATCGTCAATTCGTTCGGTGGTAATGGTAAGTTCTGTGCTCATTCCATGAGCTTACCAGAAATTCACGATTTCAAAAAATTTTCAGCGAATGGAAAGATTGGAGATTGGTAAATGGTAATTACCAATCTCCAATTACCATTTACCGATGATCTTCTACGCCTGCGAAATTCCCGAAGACCTAACCTACGATGTTGAGCGCGATGTGTGGATCCGTTTTGACGGCGAGATCGCCACGCTCGGCATGACCGACGTTGCCCAAACACGTTGCGGAAAGTTCGCCGCGCTCAGTTTTCGGGAAGTTGGAAAAAAGGTTGTTCAAGGCAAGGCGTTGGTGACGATCGAATCCGCCAAATGGGTGGGACCCTTCCCTGCGCCGTTCTCCTGCGAGATCGTAGCAACGAATGAAGAAGCATTTGCAAAGAATATCCTGCTCGCCAACAAAGAACCTTATGCCGATGGCTGGCTCGTCAAAGTAAGACCGACGAATCTCGAAGCAGAGTCAAGTCACCTGGTCACGGGCGAAGCGGCGGCAGAGAAGTACAAGGAACGAATCAAGGAACTGAAAGTCAATTGTTTGAGATGTATTGATTAACGACCGCAGACGACTGACCGCAGACTGCCGTCCACGGTCAGTCGTCTGCGGTTATTTATTGAAACTAATATACTAAACGTACAGGAGAATCCCAATGTCCAAGAAAATCCGTTTACTTTATATGGAAGGCGTATCCCCGCTCCGTTCACAGACTGTTTACCACGCGGTCGGATATGCCATGAAAGAAAGCACGCCCAACACCATCATCATGGTCTCACCAAATGGACCGTATGTGAGTGTCGGTTACCATCAGGACATCCAAAAGGAAGTGGATTTGGATTACTGCGAAAAACACAACCTGCCTGTTTATCGTCGTGAAGTGGGCGGCGGCGCGGTATTTTTGGACAACGGTCAACTCTTTACGCAGTGGATCTTCCACAAAGAAGACCTGCCTGCCACGCTCGAAGAACGCTTCAAACTTTACATTGACCCGCTCGTGGCGACCTATCAAGAACTCGGCATTCCTGCCAACCTGCGCCCGATCAATGACATCCATGTCAACGGTAAGAAGATCGGCGGTACAGGCGCGGCGCAGATGGGCATTGCCGAAATTCTCGTCGGTAGTTTGATGTACACCTTCGACAAGAAGACCATGTCGCAGGTCTTGAAAGTCCCCTCCGAGAAAATGCGCGACAAGATATTCGAATCGCTCGAAGCCTACATGACCACCATGACCGAACAACTCGGCTCCACGCCCGACCGTGCCACGGTCAAAGACTTGTATATGAAGAAAGTCTCCGAAGCGTTGGGCATGGAAGTCTACGAAGGCGAATGGACTGAGGAAGAAGAAGCGATGGCAAAAGAGATCGACGCGCGCTTCACCTCTGATGAATGGCTGAATCAGAAGGGTCAACTCAAACAGCAGGGCGTGAAAATCCATCAGGATGTACACATCGTCGAAGCGGCATTCAAGGCTCAGGGCGGTTTGATCCGTATCATCGCCCGCCTGCGCGAAGGTCGCATTGACGACGTCACCATCTCTGGCGATTTCACTCTGCTGCCCGTCTTCGCTCTCGGCGCGCTCGAACAATCTTTGCGCGGTGTCGCTGCCACACCTGAGAATCTCAAATCGAAAATTGAAGAAGCGTACTACCGCCTCAACATCCAATCCCCTGGCGTCACGCCCACCGATTTCACAACCGCCATTATGAATGCGGTCACACCTCCGCAAGCAGCCTAACCAATTACGAATTACCAATTACCAATCTCTAATGACTCAAAACTACGGCTTTCTCATCGACCAATCAAAATGCATCGGCTGTCACGCCTGCTCCACTGCGTGCAAGTCCGAGAATCAAGTGCCGCTTGGCGTGTACCGCACATGGGTCAAGTATGTGGAGACGGGCTCCTACCCCGACGTGCGCCTCCGCTTTCAGGTGACGCGCTGCAACCACTGCGCCAACCCGCCTTGCGTGCGCATCTGTCCTGTCACTGCGATGTATCAACGTGATGATGGCATCGTTGAATTTGATCCGTCAATTTGCATCGGATGTAAATCCTGCATGCAAGCCTGTCCCTACGACTCGATCTATCTCGACCCCGAAACCAACACCGCCGCGAAATGCACTTTCTGCGCCCATCGTTTGGATGTG
>VGOX01000538.1 GCA_016875755.1 Chloroflexota bacterium | reverse complement strand
GCAACCTTTGGTTCCCAATTCAGGATCGTTTGTGCGCGGGTGATATCAGGCTGGCGCATCTGGGGGTCGCGCGCGCTGCGTGAGTTTTCGTGATACGAAAGCCCAGCTTCATTTCCTGTGATCTTGTTGATGGTTTTGGCAAAGTCCAGGATACTCATTTCGTGTTGGTTACCGATATTAACTGGATAATGTTCTTCTGAGTAAAGCAATTTGACAATACCTTCGATCAAATCTTCAACATAACAGAAGGAACGGGTCTGGCTTCCATCACCATAGACAGTGAGCGGCTGTGCGAGCAGGGCTTGCTTCAGCAAATTGGGCAGGGCTCGTCCATCTTCCAGATCCATGCGCGGACCATAGGTATTGAAGATGCGTACGATGCTGGTGTTTACGTTGTGAAAGCGGTGATATGCCATTGTCAACGATTCGGCAAAACGCTTCGCTTCATCATACACGGCTCGTTCACCGACAGGGTCAACATTCCCTGCGTAGGTTTCTGGCTGCGGATGCACCTCAGGGTCGCCGTAGATCTCGCTGGTTGAGGCAAGCAAAAAGCGGGCATTGTTCGCGCGTGCAACCCCAAGGCAGTTATGTGTCCCCAGCGCGCCAGCTTTCATGGTTTGGATTGGCAGATTGAAGTACCCCGATTTGGATTGCGGATTTGGACTGGCTGGCGAAGCAAAATGCAAGATTGCATCCACTTTGCCTGGCACGAAAATATAATTTGAAACATCGCGTTTGTAGAAGGAGAATTTTTCATTATTTGCAAGGTGGGCAATATTGTCCGGACTTCCCGTAATGAAATTATCCATGCCAATGACTTCATGTCCGTCCGCGAGCAGGCGGTCACAAAGATGAGAGCCGAGAAACCCGGCTGCGCCAGTGATCAAAATTCGCATTCGATTGCCTCTTTTTTTAGTTGAGTTATTTCCAAACAATTTTTCCGATCAAGCCATCCCCAGTGACCTTATACGCTTCACTACTACCGCTGTCCACCAGCCATAGATTTCCCTGATAGACCACAGCGAGAAAATCCCCCGTCTGTCTTTCGATCGGCGCGGGAGACCATGCAGGGATTTGCGGTTCGATCCCATTCGCATCCGCAGGCGGGAAGAGTAATCTGTTATTCGAGCCGTCACGGTCCATCACCATCAGGCGGTAACGGCTTGTTTCGCTTTGTTCAATGAAGATGGATTGCAAATAAGCCACTTGAAATGATTGCTCCCCGCCGTTGGAGCGCAACGGTGAAGCAGAGGGATAAGCGAACATTCCAGCCGAGTTGATAAAGGATACAGCCGCTTCACTGCTGAACGAAATGCCTGAGAGGTCAAAATAAGGAGACTCCTCGCTGGAGATGGGCGCAGGTGCAGGTGCGTGGCTCACGAAGTATAAACTGTTCCCGTCCGCTCCCCAAGCGATGGGGGGAATCCACGCCCAGTCACTGCGGGTGTTCAAAGGGGTAACACCAAGAAGCGGCTTGAGATAGCCGCCATCCTGATCGACGATTCCGATTCCGTCTGGTCTGGCATACGCGAGTCTGCCATCGGGTGCGAAGGCAAAAGACATGCCCCACCAGCCATATACACCACCACTGTTTGCGCTCAACAACCTGCGCGGACTTCCGCCTGTAATGCTGATGCGATACAAGTCATTATTGGCCTGCCAGCCAGGCGCTGCGCTGCGCGGCTCGACGGTGGAATACGCCACCGAATTTGAACCGGGAATCCACGCCGCAAAATGAACGACATTCTTCGCTTGCAGTGAGATCAATTTTGGGTCAAGGTTTTTTGTGCGTACCGCCCACAGGGTGTTGATCTCCTGTTCGGCAGGTTTGTTGGATTTGCGTGTGAAGACCAGATATTCGCCATTGGGTGAAAGGGTGAATATGCGTCCATCAAGATCGCCAGTGCTGACGATGACACGGCGGTTGGCTGTGGAGCCTTCCATGATCCATGCATTGCCGCCGGCAAGATATGCGAGTGTGCCTGGAATGTTCAGCGGCGCGTATGAGGATTGCGCCCCAACCATGACGATCTCCGGCAAAGCTTCTTTGAGCAGGGCGCTTTTTACCACTGTCTTGCTTACTTCTACATTGTCTTCGAGGATGATTCGGTAGGTCCGTTCTTCGAGCCCGTTGACGCCTGCCTGCACTAGGCGAGTTTCGCCTTCTGCAAGTGTTTCATTTCGAATGATTTGCCGCTCGAAAGGGATGACTTCTTGCTCGGTGTTAAATTGTTC
>VGOX01000537.1 GCA_016875755.1 Chloroflexota bacterium | reverse complement strand
CAACGCCATCGTCGGGTTGTAGTTATCGGGAATACCCATGGTGATGTTATATGTGCCCTCAGGGATGTTCGTAAAACAAACACCCTGATACGCTTCCGGGTCGGCTTGCAAAACCGTATCCTGCGCGGCGGAATATTTACCATTGTTCTCCGTCAAGCTCACTGCACCGCCTGCCAACGCTTCTTCGGTTTCCTCGCGCATGGCATTCCCGTTCGCATCATTGAACAACAACATACACACCTCCGTCGTTCCAGATAACGGAGTGGGTGTCACAGTCGGCTCACTGGGCGTGGCAACCCCGCCCGGCGTTGGCGTCGCTTCCACAGAAACAATGCCAACCAACAGTTCCTGCCCCACGGTCAGGGTGCAATTCTCGTCCAACCGCGAATTCAACTGACGCAGTTGATCCACCGTGATGGCGTTCAAAGCCGCAACACGGAAACAATTATCACCGGCTTGCACGACATAAATGATGCGTCCATCCGCGCCCGGTGTGGGAGTTACAGGCTGTTGGGCATTCGGGGCGGCACTGGCAGGCAGCCACAAGCCGAATAGCAACAGGCTCAATAAAATTAATAAGGTCGAAAAACGTTTTGTATTCATCAGAAAAATTATATCAGATTCAATTTGGTATAAAATAAGGTTAACCAGGAGCACACCATGAAAACCCTGATTAAAAACGGGACGTTAATCACCGCTTCCGACACCTTCACTGCAGATATTTTGATCGAAGACGAAAGAATCGCCCGCATCGGACTTAATCTCGAAGCGGATTCTGACCATTTGGTGGATGCCACAGGGAAATTGATCCTGCCTGGCGGCGTAGACCCGCACGTCCATTTGGATCTGCCCATGTTCGACACCGTCTCCTCCGACGACCATTACACAGGTCACAAAGCTGCTGCTTTCGGCGGGACAACCACAGCGATGGATTTCGTGGTTTTGGAATCCACTCCCTCTGGGAGAGGGCAGGGTGAGGGCGATTTTCAATACTCTGTGGGTCTGTGGATGAAGAAAGCCGAAAAAGCCGCCATCGACTATTCCTTCCATATGAACCTCACGCGGTTTGACGATCAAATTGCCAAGACCATTCCATCCCTTATGGACATGGGCATCCAAACCCTCAAAGTTTTCACCGCCTACAACAGACGTTTACGCCTCGATGACGGCGGCATCTTCAAAGCCTTGCAGATCGCGCGCGATAACGGCATGCTCGTCATGGCGCATTGCGAAAATGGTGATGTCATCGAAACCCTCACCACCCAAGCCCTCTCCGAAGGACGCACATCCCCCATCTGGCATGCGCTTACTCGTCCCGCCTGGGGCGTGGTCGAAGCATCTCTGCGCATGGCGGCCATGGCAGAGCAGGCCAATGCGCCCGTGTATATCGTCCACATGAACGCAGGCGGTGAAGTGGATATGCTTCAGTATGCCCGCGAGCGCGGCGTGAAAGTGATGGGTGAGACATGTCCGCAATACCTGTTCTTCACCATTGACCATCTCCAACGCCCCGACGGCGCCAAGTGGATCTGTTCTCCGCCGATGCGCACCGAGCAGGATAATGCCCGCATATGGGAAGGTCTTACACGCGGCACATTGCAAACCGTCGGCACGGACCATTGCCCCTTCTTCTATAACGGAACCAAGCCCATCGTCTACGAAGGAAGCGAAATCGTCATCCCCGGCAAAGAACTCGGCAGGGACGACTTCACAAAAATCCCCAACGGCTTGCCTGGCATCCAAGACCGCATGCCAATCTTGTGGACGTATGGCGTCAATGCGGGTTACATTACACCAAATCAATTTGTGGCGTACACTTCCACGAACCCTGCGAAAATTTTTGGGTTGTACCCGCGTAAGGGCGCACTCGTCCCCGGTGCCGATGCAGATGTTGTGATCTGGGACCCCAACAAGCAAGTCAAATATGGCATGGCGCACTCACATCAACGTACCGACTACAATTTGTACGAAGGCTGGGACTTGATGGGCTACCCCGAAAAAGTTTTCCTGCGCGGAAAACTGATCGTGGATGGCGCTGAATGGAAAGGCAAACGCGGCGACGGAAAGTTTTTGAAACGGAACCAAGGCGAGATCTTATAAAAACCTGACAGGTCTTCGAAAACCAGTCAGGTTTACAGAAGAGTCCTCTGCAAGAAGC
Organism: Chloroflexota bacterium; assembly: GCA_016875755.1. Lineage (GTDB taxonomy): Bacteria > Chloroflexota > Anaerolineae > Anaerolineales > Villigracilaceae > Villigracilis. Next base: position 96 of record VGOX01000537.1, on the reverse strand, counting down.
CGTTCTTTAATAGCCAAAACTTGGGCTGAAAACCAGCCGGGAGTGTAGCCAGCGCACCGAAAAAACGAAAAAAGAAACCACGGCGGCGGGTGCTGC
>VGOX01000536.1 GCA_016875755.1 Chloroflexota bacterium | reverse complement strand
CAACTCGACCAGCGAGATGGATTGCGCGGCAGCGGGGGCATTGCGAAGAAGCGCGTCAATGTTTTGCCATTCAGTGCAGACGGGACAAGGAAACTCGTGCCTGTTCTTGCGTTTGCTGTCTATCAGCTTTTCAACTTCAAACATGCCTATGCCTGGCGTGTTCTTTCCGCAAGGGTTGATGCACGGAACCATCACGTCACAGCGCAAGCCTTCCCAAAAACTTTCGACGAGGAATTTCACTTCGCGAGTCAACATGCCGAGCAGTCCTTCGGGGTACGGCGAGCGGACGGTAATGCGGACGTCGTTGCCCACATGCTCAAGGAACGCGCGGCTCTTGTATTCATCTTCCAGCACCAGCCCGCGCTGCCAGTGGACGCTGGCGTTGTAATCGGCGCGACCGAGGGAATATTTATGCAGGCGGACGATCAACTGGTAGAACAAGCCTTCCGCGCTGGCAGATTGACCGTTGCTTGCGTCTACGATGTGACAGATTTGCGTTTGTTGGATATCACCCGCAGATGGAGATGATTCCCATGCAGCGGAAAGATTCTGCGGACGGATATCGGGGACAAGTTGACCGATCAAACTGACAGGGTCAGAGTCGCTGCGGGATGTTGGATCAGCCACGCGGTAGGAAAGATCGAAGCGCTCCATCAGGCGGAGAAAGATCGGGTGGAGATTCTTTTCGTAACGGGAATCATCCTCGCGGTTTTCATCATCCCACAAATGACTGAGGCGCGAGAAGTTGACCAAGCCATGTTTGGCGCGCGTCTCTTCATCGTCGAGAACGTAACTCATGGCGGTGGCAAGCCAATCGGGGCGGAGGATGACGATGTCGCGCAGGGTCGGGTCGTTTTCGTAATGGGTGAGATGCCCGAGGCGGTGCGAGATGGTGATGAAGAGGCGCGCGATTTCATCATCCATGTTGTGGGCGCGGCAGATGTCGAGAACTTCGCGCAGGGGCAGATACGGCGCGCCCTTCTCCTGCAAGGCTTGACGGACATCGGCAAAACTCTTCGGCACGGAGCGACCGACTTCGGGCAGCCCCGCGGCAACGCGGGCAATGGCGCGTTTGAGTTCGTCAATGCCTTTGCGGTTGCCTTGCGCGTCGGGCTTGCTATCCACGAAGAAGAAGTCCACGACGGTCTCACGCCCGAACAAATCCCACAGTTCCTGACGGTCAATATCGGGCTGACGCTGCTGCAAGTTATTATGTGTAGCAACAACTAGAAATTTTGCTTCTGGTGCGCGGCGTTTGACGAGTTGAATCCATTCCTTGACCTGCCCCGCCTGCGAACCTTCGCGCGGTTTCCACACGACGAGGTAGACGGCGGGTGCGCTGAAGAATAACTGGTGCGTGGGGCGGTAGACGCGCTGTCTGCCGAAGTCCCAGGCGTTGAGGGTGATGACAGTTTGGGTGGAGGGTTCGGTAGTTTTGAAGGATTGAATTTCTATTCCGTGTGTGGAAGGAAGCCCATCTACAAATGGTTCATCACGCAATGCTTTGAGTAAGCAGGTTTTCCCCACTTCACCTTCGCCAACGAGGATAAGTTTGGCTTCGTTGAGAATGTTTTGTCCCGCTTCGGTTTTAGCACGCAGGTAGGCTTTGACACCATCAATACCTTGTTCGTAAGCTTTGGCAAGTTCGGAGTTGAGAGGATTTTGCTTGAGATCGAGTGTTTTTAAATCTGAAAGATTAACTAGAGAGTGAGGAAGATCAGTCAGTTCGTTCCCGTAAAAACCGAGTATTTGTAATTTTGCTAAATTCCCTAACCAGCTAGGTAACGATTTTAATTTGCAACTATATGCGTAAAGTGTATCAAGGTTATGTAAATGGCTAATGCAATTTGGCAAAACACCTAATGGATTACCTGGAAAATATCCGAAAATTAATGATCTAAGATGATAAAGATTGCCGAAAGAATCTGGTAAATTTGTTAATTCATTTCCATCAAATCTAACGAATTCAAGGAGTTTCAACTCGGATATCCAATCTGGCACTTTGGAAATTTGATTATTCATTACCTCAAGGCACTTCAAACGAGTGAGTTTTCTTAGCCACTCTGGCAATGTGGTTAATCTGGCTTTAGGTAGAGATAACGTCTCTAATTGAGCAAGATCGCCGATCCCCTCTGTGTCTATAATCGTGAGACAATTGTCGCCAATAATTTAGTGAGCAGGGCGCAGGAGAAACGAGATGACAGAGGAAGAAAACAGCAAGTCAGATACAGAGGTGGTCGTCAGAGCCAAGCGTCG
>VGOX01000535.1 GCA_016875755.1 Chloroflexota bacterium | reverse complement strand
GATTTGGTCATGGTTATTGCCTGTGGGTTGCATAACTTTCGGGTTGACCACCGCAAGAAACCTCTGAAACTATGACCAATTTTTATTTCGGATAATGTCTATTATAATAATCCGCAGAATTGGATACAAATATGAAAACAAAACACATTCTCCTTTTTCTGCTGGTTGGGCTGGCCGTCTTGCAATCTGTGGCAATCGTCTATGCTCAAAACGATGACCCGCTGGCAATTGTCATCACCGCCGAGGGACCGATCGTGCCGCCCATGCTGGAGTACATCCAGCGCGGCATTGAAGCAGCGGAGCAGCAGAACGCAGAAGTACTGGTGATCGAGTTAAATACGCCCGGTGGAAGCGTCCTCACCACGATCGAAATCATCGAAGCGATGGGGCAAAGCAGTGTGCCTGTTGTTGTGTACGTCTCGCCCAAAAATGCCCAGGCGGCAAGCGCAGGAGCCCTTATTACCATGGCGGCAGATATTTCAGCCATGGCGCCGCGTACCATCATAGGCGCAGCCAGCCCGATCGACCAATCGGGAGCCAACCTCGAATCAGACGCAAGGGCGAAATTAGTGAACGACCTGAAAGCCGTCGCACGCGGATTGGTGGAGCAGCGTGGTCCTGAAGTGGTGGCGCTGGCTGAATCCATGATCGAAGAAGCCGTGGCTGTGACCGCCACCGAAGCCCTTGAGATCGGCCTGATCGACTTCATCGCCGACGATACCGAAGACCTGCTCGAATATCTGGATGGTCTTCAAGTGGATGTGCGCGGCGAAACCCGCACACTGAACACCGAAGATATCGACATCCGACAGGTCAATATGAGCCTGATCGAGTCCCTGCTTCTGATTCTTATCGACCCGAATATTTCCTTTTTATTGCTCGCCATTGGCGTGCAGGCGATCTACATTGAGCTTTCCAGCCCGGGCGGGTGGTTTGCAGGCTTTCTGGGCGCGGTCTGCCTCACGATGGCGACCTACGGCCTTGGTGTGCTGCCGATCAACTGGTTTGGGTTGATTTTCATGGCGATCTCATTTGTACTCTTTTTCCTTGAGATAAAAACACCCACCTACGGCGCGCTCACTGCGGCGGGCGTCGCTTCGTTCATCGTCGGTGCGCTGGTCTTGTTCAACTCGCCCGGCACGCCGCAGTTCCAACGTGTGTCAGTTCCACTGGTCATCAGCATGGGGATCTTCCTTGGGCTGCTCTCGTTTGGCATCATCATGTTTGCCCTCCGCGCACAACGTACGCCCGTACAGATCGGGGTGGAATCCATGCATGGGAAAACAGGAACAGTCATCACCTTTAAGAATGATGCGGGACAGGTCCAGGTGGGCAGCGAACAATGGAGCGCAGAAAAATCCCCCGGCTCGGAACCCATCCGTAAGGGCGATCTGATCGAAGTCGTCGAAGTTCGTGGATTAAGATTGATCGTCAAAAAAAAATAAAATGGATGTCATTGCGAGGAGCGACTTTTCCCTGCACCAAACGCAGGACGGTGTGCGACGAAGCAATCTCCCCGATCAGTTGGGGATCACTTCGCAAAGTGCGCTCGCAATGACAGGATACGCATCAAGAGGACCTTATGGCTGTTACCCCTACCAGAGACAGAGTCAAACCCGAAACTGATTCGCGCCCGCTGCGCCGCCCGGAATGGATCAAAGTACGCGCGCCTTCCGGCGAAACCTATGAACGCGTGCATGCGTTGATGCGTTCAAAAGAACTGCACACCGTCTGCGAAGAAGCCATGTGCCCGAACCTCGGCGAATGCTGGGGCAGCGGCACAGCAACATTTTTGATGCTCGGTGATGTCTGCACACGCACCTGCGCGTTTTGCGATATCAAACACGGCAAACCCGCCCTGCTCGATTGGGGTGAAGCCGAACGCGTAGCGCAGGCAGTCAAATCAATGAACTTGAAACACGCCGTCATCACCTCGGTCAATCGCGACGAACGGCGCGACGGCGGCGCACCGATCTTTGCCATGGTCATTCGCCGCATCCGCGAACTGCTGCCGGGCTGTTCCATCGAAGTGCTCATCCCCGATTTCAAAGGCAGCATCGAAGCCCTGAAGATCGTAATGGATGCCCGCCCCGAAATTTTGAATCACAATGTGGAAACCGTGCCGCGTTTGTTCAAGACCGTCCAACCGCAGGATAACTACGAGTGGGCCGCTGCCACTTTAAGCAACGCCAAAAAACTCGACCCCGATGTGCTCACCAAATCTGGCATCATGCTCGGCCTCGGCGAAACCATGGAC
>VGOX01000534.1 GCA_016875755.1 Chloroflexota bacterium | reverse complement strand
TTTCTTTTTTCGTTTTTTCGGCGCGCTGGCTACGCTCCCGGCTGGTTTTCAGCCCAAGTTTTGGCTATTAATGAACGGCTTCTTGCAGAGGACTCACCTCAATATGTCCAAAAGGAGAATCCCATGAAACGCATACTTTCTTTCCTCTTATTCCTTGGTATTGCTTCACTCGCTTGTTCACTGCCCGTTGCGCAAGCGACTCAACCGTCGGCGGAGACTCAGCCCACAGAAACAGCAACCCAGCCCCAAGTCCAGAACGAAGCGGGCATTTCATCCTGCCCCGACCCGCTCTGCCTGACCACATCCTTCTCCCTGCTTGACCTGCAAAACAATCCACTTGATGAGAACGTAGTCAAACTCTTCTCCGTCGCCGTGGACGATGAAAATAACCGCGTGTACGTGGCTGGCATCATGACCCCTGATGTAGCCATCCTGGACGGCGCCACCGAAGAATGGATCGGTATTGTAAAAACAGGCATCACCGAACGCGGCATCAAATACATCTACTTCGACTCGTCCGCGCAGTATTTGTACGTCTTTGAAACCACATCATCCACACTGCGCCGCGTCAACGTTGCCACTGGTGAAATGGCAGCGCCCGCCAAACTCAACGGCGGATTCGCCAGCGTCGCCTTTGTGGATGAAGTCCACACGCGCTTTTATCTCGCCACAAAAAAAGGACTGACCGCCTTCGACGGAAACACCCTGCAAGAACTTTTTGTCGTGCAAGGCTTGGGCGAAAATTCAGGCACGATGGTTTACGAAGAAGCAAGCGACTCCATTTACATGCTTGCTTCACAAAACAAAACCGCCCGCACCATCATCGTGATAGACGCTGCCAGCGGAAAGGTCACAGACGAAATTCAATACACCACCCAAGCCAACGGACGCGCACGCGCCTTTTATTTCGACGCGCAAGAACGAACCTTCATCATCGGCTTGGAGCGCACCGTTGTCATGCTCGATATGAACGGCAATGAACTCAATGCCTTCCCGCTAAAAAACAGCGGCGCTCTCGAAGACATCCTCTACGACCCCGCCACCGACCAAACCTTCGCGCTCTCGGTTGCCCAGCCTGCAAACGGTCAAGTCGCGGGCATCGGCAGGCATGTGGATGTGTACGATAAAAACGGCAGTCTCACCCACAGTTTCGACTTCGGGCGCAAGCCACACCATATGCACCTCAACTCGGCGAACGGTCACATTTACATCGCCAACGGCGACGCATCTGTGCTGTGGAACATTGACACCGCCAATCCCACCCAAGCCAATCCCCTGCGCCTCGGTGATAGCATCGAGCAGATCGTTGTCTCTGGTGACGGCAGCATGCTCTACCTCTCCAGCCGCCTCGGTGGAAGTTACATCGCCCGCTATTCTTTGGTGGATGGAAGTGCCGCCTCTTTCTACGCCGGAACCTGGCCCTTCCCTCTGAGGCGAGACTCCGCTGGAAGTTTTCTCTTCTCCCTCAACGCCTGGGACAGTACCCTCTCCGTCTATTCGATGACTCCATCTGAGACCTTGCTCGGCACCATCCCGCTCGGAATCCCCGCAGGCTCCACCGACCGCCTGCCCGACCTCGCCATCGACTCGACTCACAAACTTGCCCTTGCCGCCTACCCTGAGTTCGGCGCCATCGCCGTGGTCAATTGGGAAACCATGCAACCCGTCACCACCATCAACATCCCCAATGCTGAAACCGGCGATACCGGCGGCGGACCGGGGCAATTGCAGGTCATCGTCAACGAAAGCGCCAGGCGGCTCTTCGTCTATGAAACTCATGCACGGACAATCCACGTCTACGACACCGCGAACAACTTCGCCCCGCTCACCAATGTAGATGTGAAAGCCCAATCCAAATCCATCGGTCAATCCGACGCCGACCTGTTCTTCTTCGACGCCGATTCCAACCGCCTCTTCCTCGGCAGCATCGAATTGGACAGCACAACAGCTCAACCCACCGGAACCGTTCTCCCCGCCGAAAGCAAACCCTTCGGCATGGACAGTGAAGACAACCTCTACTGGGTTCTCGACTCGCAAAACAGCGCCATCCTCGCCATTGACCGTATATCACTTGCCATCCGTCACAGTCAACCCATGCCCGAACCATCATCCAACCTTGCCACCACCGCCTACGACCCCGTGAACAAGCAGGTCTTCATCGGCTATCTCATCAACGCCAATGTCTATGGTTTCAGCGTAGGGGAAATTCCATGATCTTGTAGGACAAGTCTATAGACTTGTCCTACAGGTTGTGCGCCC
>VGOX01000533.1 GCA_016875755.1 Chloroflexota bacterium | reverse complement strand
GATATCTAAAATCTGATCACACAGATCGCGCGGATGGGAGGCGCGCAGTTTGCGATTGCGTTTGATGTACCACTCTTGAAGGAGATACGCCAAACCCTGATCGTTATATTCAATGCGCTTATCCAACGCGACACGCTTGAAGATTTCGCGGTATTCCTCGAAAGAGGGATCGCCGATCTCGATCTTGTGACGCAGGCGGCGCAGGAAGGCTTCATCCACAAGGTCTTTCGGCGGAAGATTGGTGGAGAAAACGATCAGTACATCAAATGGAACTTCCACTTTGCGCCCGGTGTGCAGGCGTAGATAATCAACACGGTTTTCGAGCGGAACGATCCAACGGTTGAGCAGGTCACGCGGGCGGACTTGCTGGCGGCCAAAGTCGTCGATCAACAGGATGCCGCCGTTTGCCTTTACCTGAAATGGTGCTTCGTAAAATTTGGCTGTATCATCAAATACAAGGTCGAGGCCTTCCAACGTCAGCTCACCGCCGACGACGATGAACGGGCGGCGAATCTTGACCCAACGTGGATCGCGGCGGGTATTTGAACGCAATCCGCCTGTGCCGCTTGTGCCAGCGCCCTCTGTTTCATTGGCAAGACTATGGCTGACAGCATCGTACACTTTGATGACCTGTCCATCCAAATACAAGGCGTAGGGGATGTACATGCTCTGGCTGAGTACAAGATTGCCAAATGCGCGCGCAATACTGGTCTTGCCGTTACCGGGCGGACCGTACATAAAAATGGATGTGCCTGAATTCAACGCAGGACCCAGTTTTTGAAAGCTGGCTTCTGAAATCACCATCTGTGACAGGATCTGGCGCATGGTGCGCGTGGTGACGGTTAAACGTCCGCTCTTCTGGCGACGGATGGCTTCGTTATACACTTCGAAGGGCACGGGAGCGGGACCGGCATATTGACTGCGGTCCAAAGCTTCGCGGGCACGAAGGATGCCTGCGTTGGTAATGCCGTAGGTATAAGCACCATCACCCAACCCGCCCTGCGATGATTTCACTTCGATGAATTTTTCCTGTTTCAGCGTAGTCAGGAGTTGGTCGGTCACACCTGCAAGCGGGAGCGCGATCTCTTCGGAAATTTTGAAGCCTGTCAAATAACCGCGAAAATAGAGCACTTTAAGAATAAGGTCTTGCAGCCATAATGGCGAAAGACCTGTATCGTCGAGGTTGTTGATCAGCGGTGGGGAAAATCCGCCAACAGGCGCAGACATTTGTCCAGTTTGTTTCATCATGTGATCACCAAATCCCGGCTGGAGAATTATTTACGTTCTAGTCCGATTATACTTCTTTTCGTTTATAATCCAGCCGCTATGAAACTATCCGTCATAATTCCTGTTTACAATGAAGTTGAAAGCATCCAAACCATTCTCAAACGGGTTCAGGACACAAAACTCGTCCATGAGATCGTGATTGTGGATGATGGTTCAAAGGATGGCACGCGTGACGTCTTGAAAGAATTGGACGGCAAAGACGGTTTACGCGTGATCCTGCATGAGAAGAACCAGGGAAAAGGAGCCGCTGTCCGCACTGGGATGGCTGCAGCCAAAGGTGAAGTTCTGCTGATCCAAGACGCCGATCTGGAATATGATCCGCGGGACTACCCGGAGTTGTTGCGGCCCATTGAAGAAGGTCTTGCAGACGTGGTCTACGGTTCACGCTTTCTTGGGCGCGCCCATCGCGTGACGATGTTCTGGCACATGGTGGCAAATAAATCACTAACCCTGCTAACAAACATCCTCTACGACACCATTCTGACCGACATGGAAACGGGTTACAAGGTCTTTCGCCGTGAAGTGATCGAAGGCATGGTCATCCGTGCGAACAGTTTCAATTTTGAACCTGAATTCACTGCAAAAATATTGAAGCGCAAATACCGCATTTTCGAGGTGCCGATCACCTTCAACCCCCGCGATTATTCGCAAGGCAAAAAGATCAAACTTCACGATGCCTTCGAGGCGGTGTGGGCGCTGATCAAATATCGTTTCGTGGAATAATAAAAAAGCGACGGGAAAATTCCCGTCGCTTTTTTATTGTGCGCCCAGCATGGGCGTTGGCTAGAGGGTGAAAGACCCTTATGGAGGTTGATTGCACCAACCATTAGCGGAAGGCAAGGGCGTTGTCGCGAGGCAGGGTCTGGAGGAAGCCGGAAGCAAAACTGCGGTTTGAGGAATACGAAGCACGTAAGAGGCTATCCAAGTCGGGCGAGTTGGCAACAAGCAGCGAAGCCCAATGCAATCAAGGACTTGGGGAGTAAACGT
>VGOX01000532.1 GCA_016875755.1 Chloroflexota bacterium | reverse complement strand
ACTGGCGGCGCTAATCAATGCGGGTTGTTGGTGTTTGGTGTTTTTTCTGAACATGCGTTGATTGTATTAAATTTTTTCGGTTTTGACGAGGGTTGCTACCCTTTTTGCAGTGGAGTCATGGAAATGTGTATGAAAAAATGGTTTGACCTCAAAAAACAACCTTTGCCCTTGCAGGAGAGTGGCAACATTGGCTTTGAATTCAGCTTTGCCTTTCAACCCATTGTGGATATCCGTAACCGCGAGATCATATCGTACGAAGCTTTGGTTCGGGGTCCGCATGGGGAGCCCTCTGCATCCGTATTTGCACAGGTACCCAAAGAGCGCTTCTCAAAATTCGACGAACTATGCCGTAAGAAAGCCATCCACCTTGCCAGCCATTTGAAGATTCCCAATAAATTAAATTTGAACGTGACCGCATCAAGCATCTATGAAGTGGATATGAGTATCACGGCTACATATAAGGCATCCATTCAAAGCGGCATTCCGGTGGAGAATATCATCTTTGAAGTAATCGAATCTGAGCGCTTGATCGACAGCCAGGCTCTACTCAACCATCTGAGGATCATTCAGGATTTCGGATTTAAAACTGCCATTGATGACTTCGGTACGGGTCATTCCGTGTTGAGTCTGCTGGTTCAATATCAACCGAACTATATCAAATTGGACCGGGAATTGATCAAAGGCATTCACCAAGACTACGTCAAACAATCTGTGTTTTACGGCATCTGGCAGATATGCAGGCGTTTATCTATCGATGTAGTTGCCGAAGGTGTCGAAACAGCGGGTGAATATCATTGGCTGCAGGAGGCGGGTGTTTGTTTCAGGGATATTTCTTTGCCAAGCCCGCCTTTGAAGCTCTGCCAGATGTTGCGAACAAGATCTATAACATATGATTGGAACGTAATAAGGAACTGATATTTTCTAGCGATTCGTCCCTGCCAATTCAGGAAGCGTCCTCTGAAAAACTGCTGTGGCAGGAAATCCGCGCCAACAAGCTGGGAGTCCGCTTTCGGAGGCAGCAGGTCACACCTGCACTTGCGTGCGGGTGCAAGTGTTCAAGGATTCAGTGTCGATTTCTACTGTCACAAGGCGGGGCTGGTGGTGGAGGTCGATGATAATGTCCATGGTCACGTATAATGAACGCATGACGAAAACTGTGGCAATTATTGGCGGCGGACCTGCAGGGTTGATGGCGGCGGAAGTATTGAGCGGACAGGGTGTGCAGGTGGATGTTTACGACGCGATGCCTTCACTGGGGCGTAAATTTTTGATGGCGGGCAAGAGCGGGTTGAATATTACTCATTCAGAATCCCTTGATACGTTTGTTTCACGCTATGGAAATAGAAAACAAGAGGTAGGGAAATGGTTATTGGATTTCACACCCGATGACCTGCGCGAGTGGGCACGCGGACTTGGTGTGGAGACCTTCGTGGGAACATCAGGACGGGTGTTTCCAAAGGAGATGAAGGCCAGTCCGTTGCTGCGGATGTGGTTGAAGAGATTGGACGAAGCGGGCGTGAAAGTCCATTTGCGGCATAAGTTGGTTGGGCTGACTGGTGGAACAGGTCGTATAGGTCTGGAGTTCGCGATAGAGGATGGAGTTAAGAACATCGAAGCAGATGCTGTGATCCTTGCTCTGGGCGGAGGGAGTTGGGCAAGACTCGGCTCGAGCGGAGAGTGGGTCAGATGGCTGAGTAAGGCTGGGGTTAAGGTAGAGGCGTTGAAACCGTCCAATTGCGGGTTTGATGTGGCGTGGAGTCCGTTCTTTCGAGAGAAGTTCGACGGTCATCCGATCAAATCGGTGGTTCTATCATTTGGGGGGGTTCGTCAGCAAGGTGAATTTATCGTGACGAAGGAAGGTGTGGAAGGAAGTTTGATCTACGCGGCTTCGGCGTTGATGCGCGATGAAATTCTTGCAGGCGGAAAAGCAATGATGCAGCTTGACCTTGCGCCTGATAAAACGGAAGCGCAATTGTTGGAGCGTTTGTCGAAACCGCGCGGGTCGCGGACGATGGCAAGCCATTTGGAAAAAACGGTGGGAATAAAGGGTGTGAAGGCGGGCTTGTTAAGAGAGTTCGTGCCGAAGGATGAGTTTTCGAGTGCAGAACGTCTGGCGTTTTACATCAAGCATGTACCTGTGCCACTGGTTGCGCCGCGTCCTTTGGATGAAGCGATCAGTACTGCGGGCGGTGTGATGTTCGAATCGTTGGATGAAAATTTGATGGTGAAGAATTTGCCCGGTGTATTTTGCGCGGGTGAAATGTTGGATTGGGAAGCACCCACGGGCGG
>VGOX01000531.1 GCA_016875755.1 Chloroflexota bacterium | reverse complement strand
TCGAGCTTGTCGAGATATTCTTGAGACATGTCTTTTCTCCTGCGCCCTGCACACTAAACTATTGGTTACGAGTGTCTCATCATTATAGTCACAGAGGGCCGCTTCTGGACGATGCTTGCCCATTACCACGCGCAGACCTGGAACGCCTCGGAAATCAGTCGTTCCCTGGGGATCAGCGACAAGACAGCTCGTTCCTACCTTGATATCCTGACGGGCACATTCATGATCCGCCAATTACAACCGTGGTTTGAAAATCTCGGGAAACGGCAGGTGAAATCGCCGAAAATCTATTTCCGGGATACGGGGCTGCTCCACAGTCTGTTGGGAGTTCCGGATAAACACAGTTTGCTAGGGCATCCCAAGGTTGGGGCATCCTGGGAAGGGTTTGCAATGGAACAGGCGATCCAAATCCTGAATCCAGCCGAAGTTTATTTTTGGGGAACTCATTCCGGGGCTGAACTTGATCTGGTCTTTTTACATAAGGGCAAGCGCCTTGGCATGGAATTCAAATTCAATGAAGCGCCTGGCTTGATACCCTCCATGCGAACCTCATTTTCTGAATTGAAATTGAACCACCTTTGGATCATTTATCCTGGGACAGAGATCTATCCAGTGGAAAAAGACATGACTGCACTTCCTCTGGTGCGTGTGGATACTTTGAAGGAACAGTTTGCGTAACGTGATTGTGCTGGAAATCAAACTCGCTACCCGGTTGCAGGATCCGTAATAATTATTCGGCAGGAATTCATTTGTTGTACGAATATTCCAAATTTGGATTCAATACCCAGCGGGTCAATGCCTCTATCGCAGTCTGATCCAGATACCGAATCCGCAACCCAAAACCGGCACACAACCCACCCAGCCCCTCCCACCAGGCGACCCCTTCATCGCCTGGTAAAACAAATTCCAATACGGTTCGCCGCACAAAGGGCAGGGGGTATTCCTGCACGGCAAGAGATAAACCCTGATGCAGAATATCCAAGCCCTCTGTAGCAGGCGCGTTCCATTGTTGAATCTGCTTCTGGAACTCCAACCTCGGCTCCGGGTCGGGCCAGAACAATTGCAGGAGGCGCAACGTCCAGCCCGGCTGGATCGATGACAGCATGGCCTGATACGCCTCCTGCGGTCGCACATCAGGACGATCCGGGTCGGCATACACTTCAGCAAACAAGCGCTTCGTATCATCCTCGCCGAGCAAGGCGGCATGCGCGCCGACCTTTGTAAAGCCCTTTGCCAATACAAAGGTTCTCGTCGAACCAATGGTCTGTTCTGCCATTACAAGCCTCCCTTGAAAATGGATTCTGAAATGTTCAAGTCCGTGGCGCGAAAGCCCGGACGCATGGGGCGATTGCCAGTGGGAACGAGTCCCCTGCCGGCTTCATACTTGAACAACGGGGAGAACGAAGGTCGCGCGGCAGTGCGTTCCACGACGGTGGAGACCTCCACGATCTCTCGCACGATCTGTCCATGTCCCGGATTGCGTTCGATGTACACCGCCGCTGTCACAGCCTCGGCAAAGGACTGCGCGATCTGGATCTCCGACATGCGCGCCGCATCCGGATGCGCCTGTACTACCTGTAGGAAGCGCGGCCAGACATGTTCAGCGCTGGTGGCGTGGATGGTGAAGGCACTATGTCCATGTCCAGTGGCTGCCGCACGGATCAATTCCCAAGCCTCTGCCCCACGCGCTTCGCCGATCACGACGCCATGCGGACGCGAACGTAAGGCGGAACGGATCAGGTCATACATGGTGACGGGCGGCGGACCGCCACGAATTTCAGGGCGGGTTACGGTGTAGATGATGTTGCCGGTATCTGCCTTTCCATCCCCATTCCAGCCGTTCAGGACGATCTCATTACTATCCTCCACTATGAACAAACGGATCGCACCTCGCGGATAATAATCCAGCATCTCTTGAAGAATGCGCTGCCCCACAAAAGTCTTTCCAGAACCGGTTGTGCCGGCGATGACCAACGTGCCGCCATGCACCATCACACTCAACAAGTAATTGGCGGCTTCGGGGGTGAGAATGCCATTGCCGCGTGGGAAGTCCTTCGGATCGAAGTTGGGACGCGGGATAGGCGGGAGACGGTTCTGACAAAGTAAAGCCAGACTGCCCTGGGTCAGATCGGAGGCGGTGCGGTAATTGGAGATACGCAAGGTGATCGTATCGCCATAGGGCGAAGCGGGCGGCATGACGTAGTTGATACGTACACCTTTCCTCCGCACGGTTCCATCCACCAGCGGGACCATGACCTGTAACATGGCATCGGCAATTGGATAATCCGGAG
>VGOX01000530.1 GCA_016875755.1 Chloroflexota bacterium | reverse complement strand
GCGACAACGCCCTTGCCTTCCGCTAATGGTTGGTGCAATCAACCTCCATAAGGGTCTTTCACCCTCTAGCCAACGCCCATGCTGGGCGCACAACAAAACAGCGCGCAGAGTTTTCTGCGCGCTGTTTTTATTTTCAATATCCGTATCAACGACGTTTTGTGCCCGAAGAATCTCCCCGTGCGCGCCCGCTACCCTCATTTGAAGCAGGTCGTCGGTCGCTGCGTTTGCGATCCGTCGTCGGGTTTCGTTTTTCTGGAAAACGCTTCACTTGATCTGTCGGATGAAGCCGCTTATCAACAGGCCGTTCCCTGCGGTTTACAGCTTTTGCAGGTTTTTCCCCTTTCAATGCCTTGATCTCATCTTCTGTCAGAAACCGCCACTGTCGCGGTTTTAGGCTGCCGAGCATCAACGAACCGATTCGCGTGCGGAGGATGCGCACCACGGGCAATCCCAACAACTTGCCCACTTCACGGATCTGACGCTTCTTCCCCTCCCCCATAATGACGCGAATCCATGCGCCCTTGCCAGAAGTGGATAAAAATATAACATCTGCAGGTTGGGTTTTATCACCATCGGTCAGCACCACACCCCTGCGCCACGCCTCAAGCTGCTTTTCATCTGGGCGGCGCGCAACCAACACACGATATTCCTTCTCATGCCCAAAGCGCGGATGGGTCAACTTATTGGTCAACTCACCATCATTGGTCATCAGGATCAAACCTTCCGAGTCAAAATCAAGGCGGCCAACGGGATATAAATGCCCCTCCACAGGAATCAAATCCCGCACGGTTCGGCGGTCATCCTGTCCTTCTGCAGCGGAGAGTACATTGCGCGGCTTATATAATGCAATGTAAGTCAATGCTTCAGTTTTCGCGAGCGCTTTACCATCCACCATGATCTTATCCACAGTGGGATCTGCTTTTTGCCCCAATTCAGCTGTCTTTCCATTAACACGAACACGCCCTTCAGTGATGAACACCTCACAGGCACGGCGAGAGCCATACCCAGCCTGGGCAAGCAATTTCTGAAGTCTTTCCTGCATTCCGCTCACTATCCTTTCAACAATTCGGTCGGTTCGGGCTCAGCCTCAGTGGATACAGCCAAAGGCGGAAGTTCCATAATGGAGCTTAGTCCAAAATGCTGCAAAAATTCGGGGGTAGTCGAGTACAAAATCGGACGTCCCGGGCCATCCGTGCGCCCTGCTTCCTGAATGAGCCCTTTGCTTAATAAGCTTTTCATCATACCGTCGCTGTTCACGCCGCGCACCCCATCGACCTGCGGACGGGTAACAGGCTGCTGGTAGGCAATGATCGCCAACGTCTCCAGCGCGGCACGGCTGAGATGCGTTACCGCCTCCAGCCCCAAAAACTTTTCCACCAGAGAAGCGATCTCGGCGGCAGTGGTCAACTGCACCCGCCCCGCATTTCTTTGCAAACGCAAACCGCGCGCCTGTAGGGCTTCATCCAATTCCTTCAGCCCACGTTCCACCACCGAAGCAGTCACATCCAATGCCTGCGCCAGCTGCCCCAAAGGCACCGGCTCGGCAGAAACAAACAACATCGCCTCGATCTTGGCTGACAGGCTTAGTTCTTGATCTGAAAGGGTTTGAGAGTCGCTCATGCTATAATTACTCCGCTTAAAAAAATATAATTCCAAGAAATTGAAAACCATGAAAACAAAAAATACTTCTCTTTATCTTTTCACAGCATCCCTTGTACTTGCATCCATGGCATGCTCCATCTTCGCAGGCGGACCAGCCTACCCGGAGCAAACCGTATCGGCCTCACCCGCCGACTCGCAAAGCATGCGCGATCAACTTGAACAAGCATTGCTCGCCGGGGCAGAGACAGGTGTCGTCTCACTGCAAATTACCGAAAGCCAACTCACCGCCTTTATGGTCGATAGAATGGCACAACAAGCGAACCCGCCATTTACCGACCCGCAAATATTACTGCGCAACGGCCAAATGCTCATGTACGGCAAAATCACACAGGGATGGCTCACCGCCAACATGCTCATCACCATGAACGTCGGTGTCGATGAACTCACAGGTCAACCCAAGATCGAAATCGCATCCGCCGACTTCGGTCCCCTGCCTGCACCAGAGGGTCTCACCTCCGCCATGAGCGCCATTGTTGCCGAAGCCTTTACTGGCTCATTCGGTCCCGTCGCAGTCGGCTTTCGATTGGAATCAATTGCGATCACCGACGGCATCATGACCTTAACTGGACGCATCAAATAGCGGAGCGATTATACCCGACATGCCCCGCCTCGGACTCCGCTCGCGCCTGCTT
>VGOX01000529.1 GCA_016875755.1 Chloroflexota bacterium | reverse complement strand
GACGGGCTCATATTGATTACTCTGATTTCGTCCTGGAACTTGATGGTCGTTTCCTGCAAGGCACAAGTGATGACGCATGGTGGGGTATATTCTTTAGGGATGGTGGTGGTGCGGGTTACTCATTTAGTGTATATATTGACGGTTCAGTTTGGCTTGGGGGGGTAGGAGGGGATCCATCTTTCTCTTCTGCTGCCCTTGCTGGGTTTGAAACCAACCACCTTACGTTGATAGCAAAAGGGTCGGAGTTTGCCTTTTACGTAAATGACAAACCACTCTATTATTTAAAGGACGATAAATATCGATGGGGTGATATCTGGTTTCGGGCTTGGGGTGGGGGCAGCCCCAATATAACTAATAAACCTGCCATTGTTGCTTTTGACAATTTCATGATTTGGGATATACATGATATATCTGTTCCATGAATTCTTATAAGCAAAACTTATTTCGTAAAAATCGCTTTCCAACAATTCCTGTACTGGATGCTGGTAATTTCCGTTTCGTGGCGTGTGCTACAATCGCAAATAATTCCCTACGTCACCAAAAAGAGACAAATCATGAAATCGATCAACTATATTTTTCTTGCAGGTTCCATCGTATTCGTCTTTATCGGCTTGTACTATTGGCTGGCAAAAGGTCAAATAGACTATGCAGCGTTTTTCCTTGCCCTGGCAGCGATTGGTCACTCAGTTTTTCTGCACGCCTCCAAGTCAGATAGAAACGGCAAATAATTTCAATAGACCTCTTGCAAGAGGTCTATTATGGCAGGGCAATAAATTTTGTTAGAATAGCTCCATGTTCATCACCCTTGAAGGACCCGAAGGCTCGGGCAAAACATCTCATATTCCCCATCTTGTTGAATTCCTACGCGAGAAGGGACATATCGTCTTCCCCACCCGCGAACCGGGCGGAACATCCATCAGCGAGCAGATCCGCGATATTTTGCATGACATGAAAAACGCGGAAATGCATCCGCGCACCGAGACGCTGCTTTACCAAGCCGCGCGCGCCCAGATCGTAGAGCAGGTCATCCAGCCGCGTTTGGCAGACGGCGAAATTGTCATTTCAGACCGTTATTATGATTCGACGATTGCCTATCAAGGCTATGGACATCAGCAGAAACTGGAGGATGTCCGTGCGTTGGTCAAATACGCCACAGGTGGTTTGACGCCCGACCTGACGATACTGCTCGATCTCGATATCGAAGTCGGTTTAAAGCGTAAGACGCAAAACGAAGTGGAATGGAATCGCATGGATGCGTACACTGTCGAATTCCACAAACGAGTCCGCGCAGGATATTTGGAGATGGTCAAAGCGGAGCCGCAGCGCTGGGTGGTGGTCAATTCCGATCAGGCGTGGGAGTCTGTGCAGGCGGAGTTAAGGCGGGTGATCGTTGAAAAATTGGCAAGTTGAAGGATTGTGGATTAAATGATCGCAGACAACGAGAACGACATCAAGCACTTGAAAGCCATCGGTAAAATTTGTGCACAAGCGTTAAAAAAAATGATGGCACATGCCAAACCCGGCATCACCACAGCTGAACTCGACAATATTGGAAGCGAGTTTCTAAAATCAGAAGGCGCGCGCTCTGCGCCGCAAGCCATGTATAAATTTCCCGGCGCAACCTGTATCAGCATAACGCCCGTCATCGCGCACGGCATCCCCGGCGGCTATGTTTTACGGGAAGGCGACCTGATCAACATCGACGTCTCCGCCGAACTCGACGGCTACTTCGGCGACACAGGCGCTTCGATGGTCGTCGCCAAACGCGTCCCTGAGATCGAGAAAATGTTCGCCGCCGCAAGATCCGCCTTGGACAAAGCCGTGCATGCCGCCAAAGCCGGTGAACTGCTGAACGGCATCGGCAAGACCATTCAGGATGAAGCCAAACGCAACGGCTATAACGTCATCTTTGAATTGACGGGGCACGGCATCGGGAAATCGCTGCACGAGGACCCTTCGGCGATATACAACTTCCACAAACCAGATGACCGCCGCATTCTTCAGGAGGGCTGGGTACTGGCCATTGAGCCTTTCCTCACCCCCGGCCGCGGACGCATCGTAGAGGAAAAAGACCGCTGGTCGTTACGAACCGCAGACCGTGCCATTGCCGCCCAATTCGAGCACACGGTCATTGTGACAAAAAAAGAACCGATCATTTTGACCTTATAAATCGAGTAGGGAGCGGCGGCTAACCGCTCCCTCTCACACCACCGGACATGCGGGTCCGCATCCGGCGGTTCAATGAGAATAACGTGATTGGTTGTATCGTTCGGTAATACTTTCAAGCCCTGTGCT
>VGOX01000528.1 GCA_016875755.1 Chloroflexota bacterium | reverse complement strand
GTTTCTTTTTTCGTTTTTTCGGCGCGCTGGCTACGCTCCCGGCTGGTTTTCAGCCCAAGTTTTGGCTATTAATGAACGGCTTCTTGCAGAGGACTCATAAGTGGATCTCGGATGTGCTGAAGCGTGTCAAAGGCGGCAAGGAGGCTTCGGTCTACCTGTGCAAGCCCGGGGTGGAGGTGGATGCGCCGCTGCTGGCTGCCAAGGTGTACCGTCCACGCTCGCTGCGCAACCTCAAGAACGACCAGCAGTATCGCGTCGGGCGCACGGACTTGGACGAAGACGGCCCCGCCCTGTGGAAGGAAGCGGATGTCAATGCCATCGTCAAACGCACCCGTTACGGCGAGGAAGTCCGCCATCAATCGTGGATCGCGTACGAGTTCGTCACGTTGGAAACTTTGTACGAAGCAGGCGCGGATGTCCCCAAGCCGTATGCAAAAGAGAAGAATGCGATCCTGATGGAATTTGGCGGGGATGCAGGCATGGCTGCGCCAGCGCTGAGCAGCGTCTCTTTGGAACGTGATGAAGCCCAGCCGCTTTTCGAGCGCGTCATCCATAACCTCGACATCCTGCTCTCGAAAAAACGCATTCACGGCGATCTCTCGGCGTATAACATCCTGTATTGGGACGGCGCGGTCAAGCTGATCGATTTCCCGCAGGTGGTCATCCCTGAGTCCAACCCGTCTTCGTGGGGTATCTTCCAGCGCGATGTGACCCGCATCTGTCAGTATTTCACGGCGCAGGGCCTCCGCACCGATCCGAAGAAACTCGCCGCCGACTTGTGGACGTCGCATGGGCATCGTGTGTTCGAGAAGGTGCATCCGAAATTTCTCGACCCCGAGAACCCCGCAGACCGCCAGCGTTGGGAGAAAGAGAAATAATGACCGCATGTCATTGCGAGTTGCGAAGCAACGAAGCAATCTCCTGTTTGACTTGGAGATTGCTTCGCCTATCGGCTCGCAATGACATATTCAGGTAGGATAAAATTACGGGCAAGGAGAATGACCTTATGAATAACGTCCGCCCGCGATTGACCTTGATGAATGCCGACCAAATTCAGGAAGCGCACCGCAATGTTCTAAAGGTGTTGAGTGAAACTGGCGTGCGCGTCGATTCGCCTGAGATACTGCAGATGCTTGAATGGAAGCTGGGGCTGAAGTCGCAAGACCGCATCATCAAGTTTCCGCCCGAAATTGTGGAGGAAGCCATCAAGTCCGCGCCGAAGACGATCGATGTGTATGACCGTCGCGGCGAGCATACGCTCAAACTGGGCGATGACCGCCTGCGCTTTGGGGTGGGGGTGACGGCCTTGTTCTATCAAAACCCCGTCGATGAAACGCTCGATATCTTCAAGCGCGAGAACTTCCGCGATCTGGTGCGGCTCGGCTCCAGTCTGAAGCATTACGATGTGATTTCCACGGTGGGCATCGTGCGTGATGTCCCTGAAGACCTCGGCGACCTCTATGGTTCACTCGAACATATCGCCAACACCACCAAGCCGCTTATCTTGCTTGTCTCCGATGAAAACAAATTCCCCGATGTGCTCGCAATGTTCGAGTTATTGCATGGCAGGGAGCTCGGCGACAAGCCGTTTGTCATCCCATATTTCAACCCTGTCAGCCCGCTGGTGATGAACGCTGGCACGGTGGACAAAATGAAAGTCGCCATCGAGCGCGGGCTTCCCGTTATCTTCTCCAATTACAGCATGGCGGGCGCGTCCACTCCGCTCACGCCTGCGGGAACGCTGACACTGCTCATGGCGGAGTTGCTCGCGGGGCTGGTCATCAGCCAGACCATCAAAAAAGGCGCGCCGATCCTGCTCGGCATGTTACCTGTCTATTTTGACATGCGCACCATGCTCAATTTCTACGACCCGCAAAGCATTCTCATCAGCGTGGCTTGTTCCGAGATGATGAAACACTATGGCATCCCACATTGTGCGACCTCTGGCAGCGGTACAGGCTGGGGTATGGACTTGATCGCCGCCGACACCTACTGGATGAACACTCTCGCGCTTCTGCTCTCTAACGGACATCTGGCTCCGTTCATTGGAGATTCGCTTGGCTCGAAGTCCATTTCCCCAACGACCTTTGTCCACGGTCACGAGATCATTGATCAGGCATTGCGCCTGCACAATGGCTTTCAACTGGACGATCTGAACTCGGCGGTGGATGAGATCTTCAAAGTGGGGCCAGGTAAAAGTTTTCTCAATCAACCGTCAACGCTGCGTAATTACAAAAGCGGATATTATGTCAGCGGCGTCTATCCGCGCTACAGCATGGAGAAATGGCTGGACGCTGGCGCACCGCCTGCCC
>VGOX01000527.1 GCA_016875755.1 Chloroflexota bacterium | reverse complement strand
ATACAACCAATCACGTTATTCTCATTGAACCGCCGGATGCGGACCCGCATGTCCGGTGGTGTGAGAGGGAGCGGTTAGCCGCCGCTCCCTACTCGATTGACGCTAGACCGTTGACTGCAGGCCGTGGACTATTGTTCCGCCTCTTTCGGCGCCCAAAGCTGGGCATCTGTTTCGACAGCCATAGCCCCCGCCTTGAGCATTGCCTCCGCGTCCGCGGCTGACCATACCCCGCCAGACCCAATGATTGGTAACCCGATCATGGCCGCCGAACGTACCACATCCAGCGCGCGCGGGAATAGGGATGGACCATACATGCGTCCCGTAACCAGTTTCCCTGCTTTGTCATAGGTTGCCCCGCGCGGTGAAGCGAGGCTGACCGCACCCGCGCCGCTCTCCATCAAGCGTGGACCCAATGTCAGCACCTGCTCGTGAGGCAGGGCAAAGATCAATGGGACTTCCCCTAAACACATGTCCAAATTCAAGAGAATAATGTCATCTGCCAGAAGTGGCGCAAAACCGAGTTGAATTGCCATCACATTCTCTACATTTTCCAGGTCGCGTACCATGCGCTGGGTTTCTTCGGGACGGTCTGCCATAAGGTGGACGATGATGGGCAGGTCGGCGCGATTCCATTTTGCGGCGCACTTCTTTATAACCCCGTTGAAGCCAGGGTTGGGAAGCCCTGTATGCATGAAGAATCCGCCTGGGAATTCGACCACTGCCGGATGGGCAGTCGGCAGGCGCGGGCGCAGAGAGATCGGATTCGTCACAAATGCGCCGAATGAATCGAGCGGAATCCCACTGCGTGGGTCGGGTGTGAATCCCAATGATCCCGCTGCGTTGACGAGAGGTTTGCTAAAATACAAGTCGCGTTTCATAGTTATTGTTTCGTCATTGCGAGGGCAAGCCTCAATCGGCGAAGCTGGAAGCAATCTCGGAGCCATTTGGGAGATTGCTTCGTCGGGAAAAGCACCCTCCTCGCAATGACAAATGGAGTCTTATGCAGCCTTTACAGAACATTCGTGTGCTCGACCTAAGCCGTGTGCTGGCTGGTCCTTATTGTACGATGGTTCTCGGTGACTTGCGAGCGGAGGTCATCAAAGTGGAGCCGCCAGATGGTGATGAAACCCGTGGCTGGGGACCGCCGTTCGCAGGCGGGGAAAGCGCCTATTATTTGTGCGTCAACCGCAACAAGCGCGGCATGGTCGTGGATTTGAAAACAGAAGCGGGCAGGAATATTTTGCGCGAGCTTGCCATGCAAAGTGATGTGCTGGTGGAAAACTTTCGCCCCGGCACGCTGAAAAAATTTGGTTTGGATTTTGAAACCCTGCATGAAATACACCCGCGCCTTGTGTATTGTTCCATTTCAGGGTTTGGGCAAACGGGGACATTGCGTGAAAAGTCTGGTTACGATTTTATGATCCAGGCGATGGGCGGCATCATGAGCGTCACAGGCGAACCTGAGGGTGAACCGATGAAGGTCGGTGTGGCGGCGGCGGATCTGTTCGCGGGGCAGAATGCGGTCATTTCGATTTTGTCTGCATTACAAGCGCGGATGATGACTGGCGAAGGTCAGTATATTGATATTGCCCTGTTCGATTCGCAGCTTGGCTGGCTGGCAAATGTAGCCAGTAACTTTTTGATTTCGGGGAGGAATCCGAAACGCTATGGCAATGCCCATGCGAATATCGTGCCGTATCAAAGTTTTCAAGCCAGTGATGGCTGGTTTGTGGTTGCAGTGGGGAACGATAAACAATTTGAAGCATTGTGCAGGCTGATCGAAATTCCTGAACTTTCGTCGAATTCAAAGTTTGCGGCCAACTCAGCCCGGGTGGAAAATCGCGAAGAGTTGATTTCCATCCTCAAGCCGATTTTTATGAAAAAGACCGTGGATGAATGGCTGGCTCTCATTGGCGGACAATTTCCCTGTGGGCCGATCCATAATTTGGAGCAGGTTTTTTCCATGCCGCATGTGAAGGAACGCGAAATGCTGGTGGAAATGGAACACCCTACCATTGGGGCGTTGCCGCTGGTAGGGTCACCGCTTAAGATGGGCGGCACACCCGTGGAATACCGCCTCCCGCCGCCGTTGATGGGGGAGCATACGAAGGAAATTTTGACCAGTCTGCTAGGTTTTTCAAATGAAAAAGTGGCTGCGTTGACCGAAAACGGGTGCATCAAATAACTTTATTGGAGTTTATACCTTTCCATTCGCTGAAATGGTTTTGACTTTCATGAATTTTCTGCCAGTTGAGAGTAGATGGATGATGACAAGCCAAGCAATTCCAAAATGCGGGTCTGCAACTCAGAGAGTGGCGTAACG
>VGOX01000526.1 GCA_016875755.1 Chloroflexota bacterium | reverse complement strand
CATCTTCGCCTGATACTGGCGCGGATTAAGTTTCTGCACAGAGAGTCCGCACTCGGCGAGGAAGTCGAGCGAGTCGTCCAGGAGCCGTCCTTTGGAGGGCAGGGAGAGGCGGAGGGTGGGTTGGGATGTCATTGGTTTTCCTTTTCTTGATTTGCGGTTGACGGTTGACGATAGACCATTGACCATCGTCTGCGGTCTATCGTCCGCTCTTGAGTAACAAAAAACCCCGACGCAAGGTCGGGGCTTGATGAGGTGAAGTATGGGTATCTGCTATTGGTTTAAAACAGGTACGCGCACATAAACCTCCCGACCATGCGGGGGTTGAATATGATGATGGTGGTGCTTGAACGCGTAGTTCAAAGTGCTGTGCATGATGGGCGGTATTCTATGACGGGGCGGGGGATGAGTCAAGGGGAGACAGGTGTTTTGCTAGGCGGCATTTTTATCGATGAATTTCTGGTAGGTAATGCCATCGAGTTCTTCTTCGTAATATCGCGGCATGACGTACCCCACTTGATAGCCGATCGCCTCATAGAATCGTCGTCCGCGTTCATTACTGGTTGGCGTATCCACATAGACACCACGCGCGCCGCAAGTACGAGAAAAGCCTTCTGCTTGCAATACCAAGGCAGAGCCGGCTCCATGCCTGTGAAATGCCGAATCGACCGCCAATCCTTGGATCTGTGCGAGACGGTTCCAGGAATGGAATTCGACAAAGACAAAGCCGATCATTGAATCTTGCAGGCGCGCCATAAACACAGCCGAATTTTCATCCCCAGCAAAATGGGTGGCTGCCTGCTCAAAGGCATGGATGTAATGTTCATCCCAGTCAATGCTTTCAAGGATGCGCCGAATATGGATCAGGTCGTCTGTTTGAAAAGGCAGAATCTGAAGTTGTGCTGTTTTATTGTCCTGCAAGATTTTTCTCCAGCATTATCTCGATGATCGTGTGGGACGCCAGGATAACCACCTGCCAGTTTAGCGAGACTCATTCTTGAAACGTTTAATACGTTTTTGAATATCAGAAACCACACCTTTGATTTCCTCAAAATCTACTTTGTTTACATGCTTCGAAATTTCATTGAGTAATACAGCCATATCAGGCTGATAATAATGAAGCAAAGTAGCAATATCATTTTCATAAATACCAACTCGTGCAAAATTACCCTGCCGATACAGCGATGGTAACGCGTATAACTTTAAGAGCAATAAACCTTCAACTGTTGCCAAAGGGATATTTCGGTCAAGGAACTGTTGAACCTTTGAATACTCTTTATGAACTTTTTTGAAAAGCGGGTTCTGTGTGAGTAAAATGTCGACTTGTAATTCGCCATAATTGGCACGAGCAAAATATATATCTTGACTTGTGATTTTGAGTTCGGGTAGTTTTTCTAAAGAAGAAACTGCCATAAGCAAGTCTAAATCTTGAGTATTTCTTCCTTCTACAT
Organism: Chloroflexota bacterium; assembly: GCA_016875755.1. GTDB lineage: Bacteria > Chloroflexota > Anaerolineae > Anaerolineales > Villigracilaceae > Villigracilis. The sequence goes on along the minus strand of VGOX01000526.1, from coordinate 875 downwards.
AATGAAGGATGGCAATGCCCCCAACAAGTACATAATCAATTTTACGTTCTTCTAGAACAGCAAAGAAATCTTGAACAGACTGGATTAAAGAATCAGAATTCATCGCACCACCTAGCCAGTTTTTGATGTTGAATACAACGGCGTTGCGGATAACATCACCGATTTGAAGGCTACTCTGAATAGTCATTGTATATATCCTGCCTTAAGTGTAGCATAGAACTGAGGCTGTTTTTAGAAGATGGTAGCTAACGGTTTGCGGCTCGTCCCGTGCGATCTTCATGGGATACCTCCACTGGGGCGGGAAATGAGTCAAGGGGAATGAAAAAAAGAAAAGATTAATGCGAATTGCACGAATGGTGCGAATATAATACAGGGATGGAGTTGCAAACGTGACAGAAAACCAGATTGCCACCGAACAAGATTTCCTTCGATTTATGGAGACGCATCAATTCATCTTTGAGCGGATCGAACACCCTGCGGTTTTTACCTGTGCTGAAGCAGATTCGCATCACGCAGGCATCGAAGCGGTCAGCACCAAGAATCTATTCCTATGCGACAAAAAATCTCGTCGCTTCTTCCTTTCTGTAACCGCCTGCGAAAAGACGGTCAAATTGGATGATCTGGCCTCAAAACTGGGAATCTCCCACATCCGTTTTGCTTCGGAGGAAAATCTGCAGCGTCTATTGGGCGTGACAAAGGGCTCCGTCACCATGATGGGACTGGTAAATGATGGAGAGCACAATGTTGAATTGTGGGTGACTCCACTGCAAAAAGGGTAGCAACCCTCGTCAAAACCGGAAAAATTTTAATACAATCAACGCATGTTCAGAAAAAACACCAAACACCAACAACCCGCATTGATCAGCGCCGCCAGT
>VGOX01000525.1 GCA_016875755.1 Chloroflexota bacterium | reverse complement strand
CAAAGATGGTGGTCTGCATACTTTTGAGTATCAACTTCCCATCCCCAATCAGGGCATCCAATATTATGAAGCCCGCATGACGCCCAGCGGACCGGATGAGGTGATAGTCATCGTCCGTAACATTACTGAACGTACACAGGCTGAAATGGAGATGGTTGAAAAATTAAAACTACAAGAGCAGTTGGAAAATACTGCCGCCATTGTGCCAGGCATGATCCACATTTTCAAGCGGGATGTGAATGGGAATTTTTCTATGCCGTATGCAAGCCCTGCAATTGAGGATGTGTATGGATTTTGCACAGTAGATGTAGCGGAAGATATGTCGCTGGTGTTTGAGCGAATTGCTTCAGTGGATGTCCCACATGTAATTTCCACCATTACAGAGTCGGCAGATACCATGACCCCCTGGCGTGAAGAATTCCGCTATACCCATCCGCAAAAAGGACAACGCTGGTACAGCGGGCACTCCACTCCGGTGCGTGACATAGATGGTAGCATCTTGTGGTATGGAATTATTCAAGACATCACCGAACGCAAACTGGCAGAGGCACAGCTGCGCACCAGTGAAGAGCGTTTCCGTTCTCTGTTTGAGTCCAGCCATGCGATCATGATGATCATTGATCCAAACTCAGGGGCAATCATGGATGCCAACCCAGCGGCAGAAAAATTTTACGGGTATTCACATGCGCAGTTGACAAGCATGAATATCAGTGACATTAATCAACTTGACCCGGAAAAGATCGCCGCAGAACGGTTGAAAGCTGTTAATGCGCAGCAGAATTATTTTGTCTTTCCGCACCGCCTTGCCAGCGGAGAAATTCGCATAGTGGAAGTGCGCTCTAGCCGTATCGAATTGTTCGAGCAGACGCTGCTCTTCTCGATTATCTCCGACATCACAGACCGCAAACAGGCAGAGTTACAAAAGGAGGCTGCGCTGGAAAAACTGCGTGAAAGCAACGAAACCGCGCAGGCAATTCTGAATGCAGCGTCTGAATCTGCATTCTTGATGAATCTGGATGGTACAGTGGTTGCCGCCAACGAAACTACCGCTGCGAGGCTGGGTAAAGACCTGCCCGGTTTGCTTGGGGTAAATATGTTCAACCTGCTTCCACCGGAAGTAGTCGAAACACGCCGAAGATACTTGGACAAGGTGGTGCACGAACAGAAATCGGTGCGGTTTGAAGACCAACGCTTCGGGGTTTGGATCGAAAATAATATCTACCCAATCTTCGATGCCAATGGACAGGTGCAACGCGTCGCCATTTTTGGGCGCGATATCACCGACCGCAAACAAGCGGATGAAGCGTTAAAACAAAGCGAGGAGAAATTCCGCCTGCTGGCGGAAACCATCGGTGAAGTTTTCTGGATGTTTGATAACCAACAGCAAAAGATGGCCTATATCAGCCCGGCATATGAAAAGATTTGGGGGCGCGCTGCTAAAAGTTTATACGAAGACAGCCAACAATACATTGATGCGATCCTGCCGGAAGACAGGCACATCATGTTTGCGGCACTGGAAAAACAAGCGCGTGGCGAAGAAACCGAAATGGAATACCGCATTGTCCGCCTCGACGGCTCCATTTGCTGGATTAATGATCGCTCTTTCCCCATATTCGATGATACAGGCGCAGTCATCCGCACAACCGGCATTGCCACCGATATCACCGAACGAAAACACAATGAATCGCTCATCTATGCCCAGCGTGACCTGGCTCGCGCATTTGGACGCTATCAAACCATATTAGACGGTTTTCCCTCCTTTTTGCAGACCATCATTAATGTCAGTGGCATGGATAGCGGCGGCATATATCTTTTCGATGACGGATACAAAAATTTGGACATCATCTGTCATCAGGGCTTGGGAAAAGATTTTGTGAGAATGGTTAATCATTTCACCGTAGATTTGCCGCAAGTAAAAATAATTCTGGATGGCAAACCAATTTATTTCTCCTCCGATCACCCGATTGTCGGTAACGCCATGCATCAGGCAGAGGGTTTGCAGTGTCTGGCAGCTATCCCTATTCTCTATCAAGAGCAAGTGGTGGGGTGCATGAACCTTGCCTCACACAACCTCGCTGAAGTGCCTGAGTTTGCTCGTCATGTGTTCGAAACACTCGCTGTGGAGATCGGAAATTTTGTGATTTACCTGCGGAATGAGGAAACCCTGCGTAAGAGTGAAGAAAAGTACCGCACTTTGTTGCAGGAGTTGGAGCAGCGCGTAAAAGAACGGACGGCGGAAGTGTATGCTGTTCACGAGCGGCTGGAACTTGCGACCCAAGCCGCTGAACTTGGTACATGGGATTGGAGTGTTCAAACCAATCAGCTGC
>VGOX01000524.1 GCA_016875755.1 Chloroflexota bacterium | reverse complement strand
ATCGATACTGTCATGTTATTGCTCGAACATCCACTTGGCGATACAGACCATGAAACCATCAACATTAAATTGGCGGCAGAATTGTGCGCAAAAGAATGGGGACTCTGGCGTACAACAACCATGAATTTAGACAAGGTCAAACAACTTGCCCAGCACTATACTCAACTCACCGACGAACAAAAAAACAAAGTAACCTCACAGGTCGATGCGATTTTGAAACGCCTGAACGATGAACCCAAGCCGCTGGCATGGCGTATTCGCGACCGCGTTGGAGACCGCGTCAAATGGTATAAGGATGTGGATGAAGTCTAATAACAACCACCGCCGGGGATGGCGGTAGGAGCAACAGGAGAAATTATGGCAAAACTCGTAAAAGATATGATGCACGCCAATTTGATTACCTGCAACTCAGACGCAACGCTTGGGCAGGTGGCAGTTCTATTGCACAACAACCATATTCATGCATTGGTTGTCACAGACCGCGACGGACGCGCCATTGGCGTCATTTCAGATTTCGATCTGCTGGCTGGTGAATGGCTTTCCTCTGACCCTGAAAGCCTCAACACCATGCGCCAGCTTACTGCTGCCGATCTGATGTCAAAACCCATTAAAACCATTGAAGAAGACATTCCCCTTAATGAAGCTGTTCGTGAATTCATTGAAAAGGAAGTCAATCGTCTGGTGGTTACAAAACAAGGGAAACCCGTTGGAATCATTTCCCTTTCTGATTTTGTGGCACACATCGCAGAAAGCGGATCAAGCAAACGAGAAACCGTTGGAGATGTGATGTCTGATGCGATCCTCGTTTGCCGCGGCAAAACTCCGGTCATCTCTGCGGCGCGCGCCATGACCTCTGCCGGGTGGCGGTCTGTGCTGGTGGTGGATGCAAAAGGCACGGTTCTTGGAGTTGTCAGCGGCAGAGATTTGCTGCCCTACGTCGAGAATGGCAAAGCAGAGGGCAAGATCGTCCGCGATGTTATGCACCCAGCATTGACCATTGACATCAATGCGAGTCTGCGTGAAGCGGCAAATATGATGATTCAGAACCATTATCATCGCTTGGTTGTTGTAGACCAGGAAAACCCAGACGCCTTTCCGCTTGGCGCGATTTCATCTTTTGATATTGTTGCAGAAATGGCAAAACCTGACTCGGTCTGGCAGAAATAAATTAGACCATTGACCACAGACGATGGACGATGGCAGGTTGTCTATGGTCGGTGGTCTATCGTCAATCGTCTATAACAGGAGACATATATGTCCGAATTTCCAACACAAGCACAGGTCGTCATCATCGGCGGAGGCGTGGGCGGAGCCAGCATCGCCTATCACCTGACCAAACTCGGCTGGAAGGATGTGGTCATTCTGGAACGCCACGAACTGACCTCAGGCTCCACCTGGCATTCAGCGGGTCTCGTCGGGCAGATGCGCTCCGACGCAAACCTGACCCGCATGATGCATTACAGCACCGACCTGTATCGCAGCCTCAAAGCCGAAACGGGACAAGACACTTCATGGCGCGAAGTCGGCGGCATTCGTCTTGCTTCCTCCCATGAACGCATGGAGGAAACCAAGCGCCTCGTCGGTCTCGCCCGATCTTTCGGCGTGCCCATGGAGTTGATCTCCCCCAAAGAAGCGCAGGACATGTTCCCGCTCATGGACATTACTGGCGTAGTCGGCGCAGCGTACACCCCTAACGACGGCTCCATTGACCCAACAGGGCTTACCAACGCCCTCGCCATCGGCGCAAAGAATCGCGGCGCGAAAATTTTCACAGATACCAATGTCGAGAAGATCAACGTCGTCAACGGGCGTGTCAGCGAAGTGGTCACTGATAAGGGGACGATCAAGACTGAGATCGTGGTCAATGCCGCGGGCATGTGGGGACGCGAAGTCGGAAAAATGGTCGGCTTGAGTCTGCCCGTCATCCCGATGGCACATCTCTACATCATGACCAAACCCATCGAAGGTGTGACCAATACCTTCCCCAACCTGCGCGACCCTGACCTGCTCGTCTATTGGCGCGAAGAAGTGGGCGGACTTGTAACGGGCGGTTATGAACGCCAACCCGCCACCTTCGGCATGAACGGTATTCCGCGCGATTTCAAATATAAATTACTTGAACCCGATTGGGATCGCTTCTCGCCGTTGATGGAAAATTCCATCCGCCGCGTACCCGCTGTAGAAACTGCCGAAGTCAAAATGTTACTCAACGGACCTGAAGGCTTCACGCCCGATGGCGAATTCCTGCTCGGTCCGACATCCGTCAAAGGCTTCTGGGTGGCATGTGCATTCTGTGCGCATGGACTCGCAGGCGCAGGCGGCATCGGCA
>VGOX01000523.1 GCA_016875755.1 Chloroflexota bacterium | reverse complement strand
ATGAAGAGCGCCATTAGGACAACAAGCAGAACGACGACACCAACGGGAATACCGAAGACTTGGTCAAGGGTGAGGCGACCATAATAGCCTGCGTTGTTCCACCAATTGGTGAAATATTGCTCAGTTTCGCCGAAGAGAAATGCGCCGAAGAAACCGCCCAGTAAATAGAACATACCGTCAATTTTGCCTGTTGCTGTGGCTGCGACGGATGTGCCCGGGCAGAAGCCGCCAATGATAAAGCCGACGCCCATAATGAGTCCGCCGACAACGCCAGAGGCAAGCCAGGTGGGGTTGACCCAGATCTGTCCGAAATTGAGGATGCCTAATGCAGAAGCGCCGAAGATCAAGACCATCGCCACAACGATTGCGGTGAACATGACCTTGAGTACGGTCAGGTCGGAGAAGTAGAATTGGGCGGCAAGTTTTTTGCTGTTGCCAAAGCCCGACATTTCGAGCGCGTAGCCAAAGGCAAAGCCGATGACAGCGAAGACAACGTACGTCCACGGGTTGGCGGCGCTGACGGTTGAGAATTCAGGGAGTGGAAAGTTCATGGTGTTTCTCCTTGTGGATATGTCGTCGCGAGGGCGCTCTTGTTTTTCGCCCGAGGCAACCTCCCTGCGAGCAAGGGATTGCTTCGTCGCCGCTTCGCGGCTCCTCGCAATGACATTAGTTCCAAAGTTTCCTTACAAAATACGCCAGCGCATAAGCGCTTCCAAAAATCGCGAACATCAAGAGCCACGACCCAGCCGCAAGGGTTGCGCCACCAGACAGAGCCTGCCCGGACGTGCATCCGCGTGCCATGCGGGCGCCGTAGACCATGATCGTGCCGCCGATGAACGCCATCAGATAGCGTGTGCGGTTGGAGATGTTCGGTCCTTTGTTCGTTTCCAGCTTGGCGCGTCCGTTGATCATGCCGGAGGTAAAACCGCCGAGCAATGCGCCGAAGAAAACTGGGATGATCCAGTCATCAAGCGGATTTTTGTCGCCGCCCGCCATTTTCAGCAGGTAGGGTGTATTGTCCACATGGGATGGGGCGATGGCGTCTTGAATAGCCACATCAATGCGGCTGATCGCGCCAGATGCGCCCAATCCGTTGCCAGTGATCAAGAAGGCAAGGAAGAGCACGATGCCGAGGATCGTCCCGCCGAAGTACGGGTGGACATACGGTTTCTCAGGACGGTTGAAAATTGATTTGCGAGTTTGAGTTGTCATATTTTTTCCTTTTTCTAAACACAAAGGACACGAAGGACACAAAGGAAAGACGGTTGACTTTTAATTTGTATCCTTATTCATCCTTCACAATTCATCCTTCATCCTTATGATCTTCGTGAACTTCCACTTCTTCATACCCAGTGATCATGGCGCGGGTTGCTTCGACAGGGGTTGCGCCTGTGGTGGTCATGTACACATGCACAAGGATAAATGTCGGGAATGCCCATGCGATCAGCGAGTGGAAAGGTGCCAGGAAGGGCAGACCGCCGAACAGGTTGGCAATGTTCGGGAATTTCTGGACGCCCCACATCAGGATGCCCGTCAGCCCTTGAAGCGGCAGCAGCACATTCAGGATCATGAAGTACGTCGTTTTCTGAATGGGATTCATGCGGTTGTCAGGGCGCTTTTCAAATGGGTGCGGTTCGCCTTTGAAGATGCCATCAATGTAATACTTTGCCTGCAAGATAGCATCATCAAAGAAGCCGTAGGGACGCGGGATGAATTCCTTCAAGCGGTCGGTGGCGACATGATAGAAGAGCGCGAGCGCTGCATTGAGCCCTAAAATGACCGCCATGATGTTATGGATTGTGACCATACCGCGGAACGAGAATGCGCCAAACATATCAGGTCGGTGGATGACCACACCTGTGATAAGCAGGATGAGGATGGTCGCAGTTTGCAGCCAGTGCCAGAAGCGGCGGTACGCATCATACATATAGACGCGCTTGGTTGCAGCTGCGCCGTGGGGCATTTTCCGCGCTGCGAGATAGCGCATCGTGCCGTGTCCGAGTACGCCCATCAATGAGCCGACGAACATCAACGCGCCGAGCCAGTCGACCCAGCTTACGCGGCTGGAGCCAAAGACGTACATATCGTCATTTTCGGGTTTGGGCTGGTAATACAGCGCACCATCTTCAGCGATGATAAATTCGCCAGACCCATTGACATTATTGTCGAGGTCGAAATGCGGCATGGCGGGAGCATAGTCCGCGAGTTTGATGGGCTGGGAGATGCGTGAGTCTGCGTTGTGACAGGTCTTGCAATCGTTGACCGCATCCTTGCCCTGTGTGACGTTGTGATTGATGCTGTATGGCTGGGTAATGGCTTCGATGCGCGGGTTGGC
>VGOX01000522.1 GCA_016875755.1 Chloroflexota bacterium | reverse complement strand
CAGGGTGCCGTCGCCATTCTTGCGGATGGGAATATCACCGGGCATCTGATACCCAATATTGCCATCCACATCGGCGTACAGCAGGTTTTGCGCAGGGACATGGAATCCGCGTGAAGCTTCGCGGAACTCTTCCCAATTTTGTGCTTTGTTGAAGCCCCAAATGGCTTCAAATGGAGTAGAGGGTGTTAACGCCGTCCATGCCAGGGCAACAACATATTGATCGGGGAGGGCAATACCAGCACGTTCTTTGAACGGCTCAAATTCCTTGTCATCTGGCTCGCCCTGATCTTTAACAGGGTTGTAATCATCTGAGATCACGGGACCATGATTGGTGTAGCGGACGGTGTGCTGGATCGCTTCACCGCCTACCACTTCAATGGTCTCTTCGCGGATCATGAAATCAACCCATTGTCCATTCTCTTCGTACTGATTGGGGTTTTCGGGATTGACCTTTTCGATATACAAATCCATTACATCGGGACCTGTGTTGGTGAAACCCCATGCAATACGATCATTGTGTCCGATGACAACGCCGGGCACACCTGCAAAAGTGAAGCCTGCCACATTGAATGTGCAGTCATCCGATCTTTCAACGCAGTGCAAGCCCATCTGATACCAGATGGAAGGCATTTGAATACCGAGATGCGGGTCATTGGCAAGATAAGGCTTGCCGGTATCGGTATACTCACCGGAAACCGCCCACGAGTTGGAACCAATGCCGAGGCTCCACGGACCAAGCACAGGGTCCAGTAAAGAGGCGTTGTATGCAACTGTGTCAAGCGGGAGTTTGGAAAAGTCCAGAGTCGAGGTATCGGCATTTTTCGCAAAGTTGGAAGTCTGCGCTGCGCTCGGAATTTCGTTAACGATGAATGGATGGTCATCGGGATAGCCGGGGAAGAGCTGCTTCACCTGTTCGGGGGTGAAGGTTTTGAGCAGCACGGCGCGTTCGATTTCGGATCCCATATTGCCGCGCAGATCCCATGCCATGGCTTTGCCCCATGTCAATGTGTGGATGGGAGTCCACGCTTCGATCTCGTACTCGGGGCTGAGCAAACCAAGGACGGCATATTCGAGGCTGAGGGCTGTATCGGAGTGATCTTTGAGATAGGCATTCACGCCGTCGGTGTAGGATTGCAAGATGGCGCGGGAGGTTGGGCTGAGCGCTTCCCATTCGGCTTCGGCAGTGACGCGCCAGCCGAGCGTGCGCAGGAATTTATCGGTGGGTAATTGACCCGCGCCGAACATCTTGGAGAGTTCGCCCGAACCGATGTGCCGCCAACTATCCATTTGCCAGAAGCGGTCCTGCGCGTGGACGTAGCCTTGTGCAAAGAAAAGGTCATGCGATGTGGTGGCGTAGATGTGTGGAATGCCCATCGCATCGCGATAAACATCCACTTTGCCGTCGAGACCTTCCACCTGAATTTCACCGTCGATCACAGGGAAGGATTCCTGCGCCACATTATTGGGCAGGTGGTATTTGAAATAATAAAATGCCCCTGCTGCTGCGACCAGCAGTAGAACGATTCCGCCCATGAATATCTTTCCGATCAACTTGCCTGCTTTTTTCATAACTCCTCCAGCGGAAAAAATTCATCCACAGACCGCGCAAAGACGAGATTCGATAAGCGGTCTGTGGATGGTGTGTCTAAGATGATTTTGTTCTATTGAACGATTCCCAGCAGGCGCGGATACCAATACCAGAGAATATCTGCTGCGGGTTTGCTGTGAATGGATGTGGATTTATCTTGTAATGCGACGGGCATAAAGTAGCCGCGGCTGACGATGCCCGAGATCCACGAGCGGGCATTGATGGCGGTGAGCATAGCTTCGTATAGTTCCGCCTGAGTTTGCAGGCTAAGGCTGGCAGAGCCAACGTCAGGGTTGGGTCTGGAGAGGGAGGCGAAGTCAAAGCAGCCGCCTGCGCCGTTGGGGATACATCCGTTGGCGGCTCCTGCAGCGGAGGGATAGTTGATCGCTACAATGACAGGTTTGCCGAGCAATGAAGCAAGCGGCGCAACTTCATTGTCCAGTAATCTACCAGCTTCGTTGGCGTAGTCCGCTTTTGTGGCACTCTGACTTGTGGAGAGCGGTGCCGACCATAACAGGTAAATGCCGTCCATGTCTTGCAGGAAGTTGACGGGTGTTCCCAGTTCGGATGAGGTGAATGACATAGCCCAGAAGATCTGTCCCTTGAAACGCGAGCGGACATCGGTGATGATGGCGCGCCACTGTGCTTCGGCGTCGGCGGGAGTGTTGGCAGAGGAGCCGTCTGGCAGGGTGCCGTTGGGCAGGGATGGCGTCACCCAATCACCGCCGAGGATGAGGATCTGGGCTCCGCTTTGGG
>VGOX01000521.1 GCA_016875755.1 Chloroflexota bacterium | reverse complement strand
GCTCCAGTGATGGTCGTGTGATGCGCGATTATCGCATGCTTGACGGAAAGCTAAATGTGGTCAGTGTGTCGGTGTCGGGACATTCGATGCAATCCGTTCTGAAGGACACGCGCGCGCGCCGTGTGGCGGATGCGGGGCAGGAAGGTTTCATTGGCATTCATAAAGATGCCCGCTCTGAATTAATTGTGCCACTGCGTTATTGTGGGCAGCCCACAGGTGCATTGGTCATCGAGAATACGGCGGCAGAGGCATTCAGCCAATATGACGAGCACCTGATGGTGGTGATCGCCAGCCATCTGGCAGGCTTGATCGAATACACACGTCTGCGCGAAGAAGCGGAAGGCAGGGCGCGCAGCCTTGGCTTGATCCACGAAGTGGTGCAGCAGGTGATCGGCTTGAACGATAAGAACGAGGTGGCGTCCATTACGGCTGAACTTGTGGCGCAATACTTCAAGTACGAACTCGCTGTGGTTCTGCTTGCGGAAGATAAAACTTCACTGTCAATTCAGGGAGTCGGCGGAACGCAAGCCTCCACCGTAAGGGAAGCCTTGCTCACGGAGAACTTCGTCAAGGAAGATGGCATCACTGGTTATGTCTCTCGAACGGGCGAGAGTCTGCTTGTCAATAACACGGTACAGGAAAAGATGTATCGTCCCATCAAGGATTGGGAGGCGCGCTCTGAATTGTGCGTTGCTGTAAAAGATGGCGATACCGTCCTTGGCATCATCGATGTGGAAAGCAGGGAACCCAATGCCTTCTCGCACAACGACCTGATCGCAATGGAATCACTGGCGGGCATTCTTGCTTCGGTGGTTTCCAGCGCGAATCAATACCAAAAATTACAAGAGACCGTCCGTCAATTGCGCCTGACCGAGACGGAATTGAAATCCCGCATGGAGGCGCAACGCTCCGCTGAAAGCAGGCTGTTGCAAGCCGCGAAACTTGCGGCAGTCGGTGAAATGGCGGCAGGCGTTGCTCATGAACTGAATAACCCGCTGACCACAGTGGTTGGTTTTTCTGAATTGGTTTTCAACGACCTCCCCGAAGATTCTGCCCACCGCAGAGAGTTGGAAATGGTCATGCATTAATGAACGGCTTCTTGCAGAGGACTCACAAATGGATTAAGAAAAGAGAATAAATTATTATCTATCAGGATTTTTTATTGCCATCATAAAAATGGAGAAGAGGCTATGAGCACCAAAGCCCAAACCCAGCATAAAGCGGAATTACAACAGTTGCGCGCGAGTGAAAAACGCTGGCGTCTGTTAGTCGAGTATAGCAACGATGCTATCGCCATGGTCGCAAAGGATGGCAGGATCCTTTACGAAAACCCTGCTGTAAATGCCATGTTAGGATATGCCCCCGAAGAATTAATTGGGCAAACTGCTTTTGATTTGCTGCACCCGGACGATCGGGAAACTGCAGCACACTATTTCGATGAAATTCTTGCACATCCAGGTCAAAGAATCGTTACTCGGGCGCGCTTTACCCGCAAGGATGGAACCTGGTGCTGGGTGGAAGCCACCAACATTAATTGTCTTGACGATCCAGATATTGGCGCAGTGGTAACCTACTATCGCGACATCACCCAGCACAAAGAGGCTGAAGAAGCGCTGCGTAAAAATGAAAACCAACTGCAGGCACTGGTCACTTCGCTGGATGACATCGTGTTTGAAGTGGACGAGGGCGGGACATATCTCAATGTGTGGACCGCCAATGAAGACATGTTGTTCCAGCCGCGCGGGGATATTGTTGGCAGGCGTTTCGATGAGGTATTTGGCGAGGAGGCGAGCCGCCCGTTCTTTGAATTTCTCCGTTGTTGTCTTGAGAGCGGCATCCCTCAAAGTCTGGAATACCCGGTGGAATTACCCGGTGGCATGCGCTGGTTCAATGCGCGCTTTAACCCCATTCATTCTGCGAACCAAACCCGCAAAACGGTTTCCATCATGGTGCGTGATATCACCGAACGAAAACGTGCAGAAGATGCGCTCAAGGAAAGCGAAACAACGTTCCATGATCTCTTCGACAATCTGCCCATGCAAAGCTCCATATACAAACTGATTCGGGATGAACACGGCGAAATTATTGATTGGGAGGTCAGCAAGATTAATCCACTTGGCGCTGCCAGCCTTGGGGTGGATGCAAATGCTGTAATCGGACAGCGCACTTCAAGTTTGTATGGTGAAGCGGTCATGAAATCGTATTTGGAAACCTGCCGCCAGATCGTAACAAGCGGGAAACCGCGCATGTTCGAGACACATTTTGAAACGAATGGGCGTGATTATCTTTCTTCAGCCTTTTTGGTGGGCCGCGAATATTACGCCACGATCAGCATAGATATCACTGAACA
>VGOX01000520.1 GCA_016875755.1 Chloroflexota bacterium | reverse complement strand
TTACCGGTGGTTGGATCGCTGAGCAATATGGCATGGATGTCAGTTATCTGATCGCGTTCGGAATCTTTGTATTTTCCACTTTGTGCATCCTGTTCATCCAGCCGCAGCCGCTCGACAAGCACGACCTCGAAGCGCCGCCAGCCCGTTTGTGGACAAACAAGCGTTTCATCGGCTTTGTGTTGATCTATGCTTTTGCGGTCTTCGCCATGTACCTTGCCCAGCCGCTGACCCCGAATTTCTTGAAAGGCGTACGCGAACTTTCCTTCAGCGAAACAGGTTGGGTGTTTTCAGCGGGCGCGCTGGGGAATTCCCTGTTGGCGCTGATCATCAGCCGCTTCAATCCGCGCAATGGATTTTTGTACGCGCAAGCGCTGGTGGCCTTGTTTGCCGTATTGATCTGGCAGGGGACAGGTCTGCCCGCTTTCATGTTCGGCTACTTTCTGATGGGCGGCTTCCGCGCCGCACGCCCGATGGCGATGGCACAAGTGCGTGACCTTGTTCACGACTCGCAGATGGGTATCACGTACGGCACAATGGAAACCGTCAGCGCGATCATTTTCATCATCGCCCCGCCAATCGCGGGCTTCATCTTTGAACGCGACCCGTTTGTTGTCTATCCAATTGCCATTGGATTGATCGCAATTTCCATTGTTATCGGTTATTTGTTTTCACCGCGTAAATCGTCAATCGAAAATCTGAAATCGTAAATCGAGGAAGCCATGCTCGAAATCATCTCCTTCACCCTCGGACCCGCCTCCACCAACGCCTATCTAGTTGCTGACCCCGATACAAAAGAAGCTGTGGTCATTGACCCTTCATGGGATGGGCATCTCATCCTCGCCGAAGCACAAAAGCGCGGCTGGCGCATCGGTCACCTGTGGTACACGCACGCGCACTTCGATCATATCGGTGGCGCGGCGGCGATTGCAGATGCGCTCAACCCGCTGCCGCATGTTGCCTTGCATCCCGATGATCACGTCCTCTGGCGGGCGGGCGGCGGCGCTTCGTTCTTTGGCATTGATATTGATCCCGGTCCCGAACCGACGATTGATTTCGTCCACGGTATGACCATGAAACTCGGCTCGAACGAATTCGAAGTCCGCTATGCCCCGGGACATACCAAAGGTCATTGTGTGTTGTATGTCCCGAAGGAAAAAATCTGCTTTTGCGGCGATGTTATTTTCAACGGCAGTATCGGGCGCACCGACCTGCCCGGCGGAGATTTCGCCACACTCGAGAAAAGCATCCGCGAGCAAATCTACACCCTACCCGATGAAACCCGCCTGCTCTCGGGGCATGGTCCCGAAACGACGGTGGGGCACGAGAAAAAATTCAATCCCTTCGTGAGCGAGTAAATGAAACGCGCGGTCAGCATCAGCCTTGGTAGTTCCAAGCGCGATAAGAGTGTCACCGTCAACCTCAACGGTGTGGAGATTCTCGTCGAGCGAATCGGCACAGATGGCGACCTCGAAAAGGCGCGTCAAATGTATCTGGATTTGGATGGCAAAGTGGATGCCTTTGGCGTCGGCGGCGTGGACTTATATCTGCGCCTCGATGAACGGGAATACCCGCTTCATGCTGCCTTGAAGTTGGTTGCCGGGGTGAAGCAGACTCCACTCTGCGACGGGCGCGGACTCAAGCACACGCTCGAACGCCGCGTTTTTGAACTGGCAAAACCGCAACTCGGAGATGTCCGCTTTAAGCAGGCGTTCATCCCCGTCGCGGCGGATCGGCTTGGGTTGGCAGAAGCAGTTTCCACCGTCAGTGAACGAAGCGTATTTGGTGACTTGATGGTCGCGTTGGGAGTCCCGCTTCCCATCTACGGCATCCGTAATTTCAAGCGAGTCGCACGAGTCATGCTGCCCATCGTCAGTCACTTTCCGATGAGCATGATCTTCTATGGCAGCGATGGCGCGGAGCACGAACCGAAGTATGAAAAATATTTCGAAGAGTCAGATCTGCTTGCAGGTGATTTTCTGTTCATGCGTAAATACATGCCGAAGGATGTATCGGGCATGACCATTGTGACGAACACAACCACCGAAGAAAATATTGCGCTGTTGAAAGAGCGCGGAGCAAAGACGGTCATGACCACCACACCGCGCTTTGATGGGCGCTCGTTCGGCACGAACATGAACGAAGCCATGCTCACCGCCTACGCAGGCAAGGGGCGCAGGTTGAGCGATGACGAGTTGAATAAATTGATCGATACGCTGGGGATAAAACCGACCGTGTTGCAGTTTTAAAAAAAGCGGTCACTAAAAAGTGACCGCTTTTTGCTGTGCGCCCAGCATGGGCGTTGGCTAGAGGGTGAAAGACCCTTATGGAGGTTGATTGCACCAACCATTAGCGG
>VGOX01000519.1 GCA_016875755.1 Chloroflexota bacterium | reverse complement strand
CAAAAGGTATTGGCAATAATCCAGACGCGTCACAATTTGGGTTTTCGGTCTCATACTCCCAAACTTACTGGCTTTTTGCCTTCCCGTCAATCACTTAGTTTTGCGTAAGTCCTATAAGTTTTCCGTATTGCTGTTATCCTTGCTCTTGTAGTAACTGCTTTTTCGCTGGCGATGTCGCCTGCATTGGCAAAGCCGCCTGGAACTGTCAATGTGCAGGTCCTTGCGCTCAATGATTTTCACGGCAACCTTCTGCCGCCCTCGGGTTCCTCCGGGCGGGTAGGCACGATCAATGCTGGCGGCGTGGAATATCTCGCCACACACATCAACAACCTGCGCGCTTTGAACCCGAACACGGTGGTTGTTTCGGCAGGTGACATGGTGGGAGCAAGCCCGCTGCTTTCTGCGCTGTTTCATGATGAGCCGACCATTGAAGCTTTCAACCTGATCGGTTTGGATTTCAACACAGTTGGTAATCACGAATTCGATGAAGGCTGGGACGAATTGGTCCGTTTGCAGGAAGGCGGTTGTCATCCTGTAGATGGTTGTCTGGATGGCGATAGCTTTGAAGGTGCGGAGTTCCAATTCCTTGCGGCAAACGTCACCCGCAAGGACAATGGCAAGACCATCTTCCCTGCCTACAAAATGCGCGCGTTTGCCGGTGCGAAGATTGCGTTCATCGGCATGACCCTTGAAGGAACCCCGAGTATTGTGACTCCTTCCGGTATCGCCGCTTTGGATTTCCATGATGAAGCCGATACCGTCAATGCGCTCATCCCTGAATTGAAAAAGAAGGGCATCGAGACCATTGTTGTGTTGATCCATGAAGGCGGCACACCTTCCTCCTTCAATTACAACGGATGTGTCGGTGTTTCTGGTCCGATTGTGGATATTGTCCAGCGCTTGGATGACGAAGTGGATGTGGTCATTAGCGGACACACGCACCAGCCCTACAACTGCACCATCGACAATAAACTGGTCACCAGCGCGTTCTCCTTTGGACGCCTGGTCACCAAGATCGACCTGACCATCGACCGTGCTACTGGCGAAGTTGTGAGCATGTCTGCTGACAACCGTATCGTGACTCGCGATGTGCCGAAAGATAACCTGCTGACTGAATTGATAGCAAAGTATCAGGCTATTGCAGCTCCCTTGGAAAACCGTGTGATCGGTTCCATTACTGCGACCATCACCCGCACTAACAACGCTGCTGGCGAATCCGCGCTGGGTGACGTGATCGCTGACGCACAGTTATACGCCACCACCGACCCAAGCAATGGCGGCGCTGTGATCGCATTCATGAATCCGGGCGGCATCCGCGCTGACCTGACCTACGCCTCCAGCCCCGCTGGCGAAGGTGATGGGTTTGTGACCTACGGCGAATCCTTCACGGTTCAGCCGTTCGGTAACAATTTGGTCACCCTGACGCTCACCGGCGCACAGATCGACACCCTGCTCGAACAGCAATTCGTCGGTTGCGGTCAACCTGTGGGCGGGCAGAAGGTTTTGCAAGTTTCCAATGGTTTCACCTACTCATGGAGCCTTTCTGCGCCTGCTTGCAACAAGGTTGACCCTGCCTCCATCATGCTTAATGGCGTGCAGATCAACCCTGCTGGAAGCTACCGCGTGACGGTCAACTCCTTCCTTGCGGATGGCGGTGACAACTTCAGCGTTCTCGTCCAAGGAGCTGACCGCCTCGGCGGCGCCGTAGATACGGATGCATTGGAAGCCTACTTCACAGCATTCTCACCTGTTGCACCCGGTCCACAAAATCGCATTACGGTTCTCCCGTAATTCTCTGATGTAGTAAAAGGTCTCCAGAAAATTTCTGGAGACCTTTTTGTTTACTGAAGCAGGCTTACGATTTCGTCACAGGTTTCTATGGGCGATTTGTTCTTTGTGCATATAACATTATTTATGTTTAGGGTTTAAGATAATATGCAGAATATGGCACGGTCGGGATATACCCCAGTTTTTCTGCCAATTTGCATGACTCCAGATTCGCAGCATCCCAATGAGCATCCATATTGTGCTCCAAACACCATCGGATCAGGTTTGCAGAAAGCACCGTGGCAACTCCCTGCAGCCGATACTCTTCCTCAACGAACAGACTGACTTCGATTCCTGTACTACAAACCAATGAGGAATATGCTGCGCCAATTACCTTTCCATCCTTCTCAATATAAAACCCGATACCGCGTTCTTCAAAATCCACAAAGGACTCAAAATCTGACACATCAATGAAACTTTAGTTTCCGCTAACTGGAAATGGCAAAGAAGAGAGGTAATGGTGTAAAGCGTGGTAATCTTGTTTTGCGAAAAAGAAATTCCACAACACCATTACCGAGATGAATCA
>VGOX01000518.1 GCA_016875755.1 Chloroflexota bacterium | reverse complement strand
CATCCGCTCGCCAAGTGAAGCGCTTCACGCCCAGACCATCGGGCTGGATCTCATTATCAGCGACCACCACCACCCTGATGGTGAAAACCTGCCCCCCGCTCTCGCGGTCATCAACCCCAAACAGCACGGCGATGTATACCCCGATAAAGACCTAGCTGGTGTGGGAATTGCATACAAGATCGCAGAAGCGTTACTGGAAGATGGTCAATCGTCCGTGGTCAATGGTCAAAGATTAAACTCGTTACTTGACCTCGTCGCCCTTGGAACCGTTGCTGACCTTGCTCCGCTTGTTGGGGAGAATCGTGTGCTGGTGCGCAAGGGACTGCGTCAGATGCGGCAAACCTCACGGCAGGGACTTTTCTCGCTGGCGGCGGTGGCTGAATTAAATCTGGCAAAGGTCAATGCGGGAAACATCGGTTTTGGGCTCGGTCCACGTTTGAATGCGGCGGGACGTTTGAAAGAGGCATTGGCGGCATTTGAATTATTGACCACCAATGATGTATTCAAAGCAGGCGAACTGGCGCAACAACTGGATATGCAGAATCGCGAACGTCAACGCATTACGCGGGATATGCAAACCCGCGCCGAAGAGATCGCCACTGGCGATGACCCAAATGCCTTCCTGCTTTTCGCCGCCGATGAAAATTTCAATTCAGGCGTGGTTGGGCTTGCCGCCTCACGCCTCACGGAAAAATACTACCGCCCCGCCATCGTCGCCTCCAAAGGTGAGGAAGAAACACGCGGCTCGTGCCGTTCCATTCCCGAATTCCACATCACCGACGCGCTCGACCAATGCGCGGATTTACTCGTCCGTCACGGGGGACATGCTGCTGCGGCGGGGTTCACCGTCCGCAATGAGAATTTGTCGGCGTTGGTGGCGCGGTTGAAAGCCATCGCGCAGGAAAAACTGTCCACCGAAGATCTCAAGCCCACCGTTACGGCAGATGCTGAAGTGTCCCTTGTCGAGATTCGCCCCGACTTGTATGAAAAATGTCTGCGGTATCTGGAGCCAACAGGGTATGGAAATCGCGAAGCATCTTTTGTGGCACGCAGGGTCAGGGTCAAAAGCTCGCGCACTGTCGGCGCGGATGCGAAACACTTGAAGTTGTCGCTCGAAGATGAAAAGGGATATGCGCACGATGCCATTGGATTCCGCCTCGGTGACTGGCACAAAAACATGCCCGCCCACGTGGACATTCGGTTCACGTATGAACCGAATGAATACAATGGGCGGGTCAATTATCAGTTGAACTTGAAAGACTTGCGCGCGGCGTAATTTATTTTTGTACAGGCAGTTTGGCGCGGCGCCATGCCATCATGCCGCCCTGCACATTGAAGACCGTAAAACCTTCCTTCGCGAGAATCTTCGAAGCGGATCTACTGCGGTTGCCAGTGGCACAGATGCACACGATCTCTCGCCCTTTTGGCAGTTCCTTCATCTTTATGTAAATTTCGTTCAACGGCATCAATTTTGCGCCACGGATATGTCCCTGGCTAAATTCATCAGGCTGACGCACATCCAACACAAGCGGATGTTTCCCCACTTTCAATTTTTCATTCAGCTCTTCGGCCGTGATATTTGGCACGGAGGGTCCGAATAATTTTTCAAGAAAACCCATTTTTCATTCCTCCAATTCGATAGTATTTACTTTTGAATAGCCACACCATGGATGATGCCAGCCCGCGCTATTTTACCTGCAATTCATCGGTGCGTTCAGGGATGGTGAAACGATCGATCGTCATAACATCCACCAATGCGGGGAAGAGGCGATTCAGCCAGACGGTAAATGCCCAAAGCCACGGAATGACCCACATGCGGCGCGGACGGCGTACCAAATTAACAATTGCCTTGCCAACCTGCTCGGCGGTCAACACCATGAATGCTGGTGTGCTCGCGTTGGTCTTGCGCTTGATGCCTGCCCGCTGGGTAAATTCAGTCAATACACCGCCAGGATAAATGAGCGAGACATCGATTCCCCACGGTTTCACTTCACGCCGCAAGGCTTCGGAAAATCCGTGCACCGCATGTTTGGATGCAGCGTAAATGCTATACGTCGGTGTGCCAACCAGACCCGCGATGGAGCAAACACTGATAATGCTTCCGCTTCGCTGTGCGATCATCACAGGCAACACCTGCCGCGTGGTGTGGATGACGCCCATCACATTCACATCTATTTGCGCCTGAATATCAGTCATCGGATCAAGTTTTTCCAACCAGTCCAACCGCCCAAAGCCAGCATTATTGACCAGCACATCCACACACCCGAAACGCTCAAGCGTTTGCGCAACCAGATTTTGAATATCCCCAAACTTTGACATATCCGTTTGCACGACCAACACATCCCCGCCCAGCG
>VGOX01000517.1 GCA_016875755.1 Chloroflexota bacterium | reverse complement strand
CGCTCCATTGGAACGTGGAGCGGAATTATCCGTCTTTCTTGCATCCTCTGCCAGTGATGGCATTACCGGAAAACTTATCAGCGCAGTTTGGGACCCGTGGGATAAATTCACAGAACACATGGATGAAATGAAGAAGACAGATATATACACTTTGCGTCGCATCGTTCCGAGGGATCGCGGCATGGGTTGGGGTGACGTATGACACAGGCGTTGGGTGTTGCAATTTTAGGGTGCGGGCTGATCGGACAGAAGCGCTCGAAGGCTCTGGCAAATACAAACCTCGTTGCCTGCGCGGATGTAAATGAATCGCGCGCAAAGGCGTTGGCTTCTGGCTTTCCTGATTGTGATGGAACATCTGACTGGCAGGCGGCAGTTCGACGCGACGATGTTGATATCGTAGTCGTGGCTACAACAAACGATGCCCTTGTAGAAGCCAGCCTGGCGGCTGTCAATGCCGGAAAGCATGTATTGGTTGAAAAACCCGCTGCTCGTAATGTAAAGGAATTGGATACCCTGATCGAGGCTGTTAACAGGAAGGGCGTTCAAGTGCGTGTGGGTTTCAATCACCGCTACCATCCCGCCCTGTTGAAGGCACACGAGTTGATGAAAGCAGGCGAGCTTGGCGAGTTGATGTTCATCCGCGGGCGTTATGGTCACGGCGGGCGTAAAGGCTATGATCGCGAATGGCGAGCAAATCCCGCTCTTTCTGGCGGTGGCGAATTGATCGATCAAGGCGTACATCTCATTGACCTTTCACGCTGGTTTTTGGGAAACTTCACCGAAGTCCAGGGCTTTGCTCATACGTATTTTTGGGATATGCCGGTGGACGATAATGGTTTTATGATCCTGAAAACTGAAAAGAAACAGACTTCTTTTTTGCATGTCAGTTGCACCGAATGGAAGAATCTATTCTCGATGGAGATTTACGGGCGCGATGCCAAACTTCACATCGAAGGTTTGGGCGGCAGTTATGGCATGGAAAAATTATCTTTCTATAAAATGCTGCCTGAAATGGGCCCGCCTGAAACGACAATTTGGGAATACCCGCGCGGAGATAACTCGTGGAAGTTGGAGTTTGATGAGTTTCTTGAGGATATTCGACTTGGCAGGACGCCTTCGGCGAATTTGAACGATGCCCGTGAAGCCTTGCTGGCGGTCGAAAAAATTTACAAGGATTCTGGTTATGATCATCACACGTAGTCCATTAAGGATCACCCTTGGAGGTGGCGGAACGGATTTACCGTCATATTATCGCCAGCATGATGGTTTCTTGATCGCAGCCGCAATCGATAAGTATGTTTATGTTACTGTCATGCGCCCGTTCATCCCTGGAATATTTTTGAAATATTCACAGTTGGAAAAATCTGAAAGGGTGGATGGAATTCAACATCCGATTCTGCGGGAAGCGATCCGTATGCTCGATTTCAAAACACCCCAGATCGAGATCACCACTCTGGCAGATATACCCTCTGGAACAGGGCTGGGTTCCTCAGGCAGTTTTACAACCGCGTTGTTGAAGGCATTATATACTCATCGCCGTAGGATGATCCTTCCTGATGATCTGGCGCGGCTTGCCTGCGAGATCGAACTCGAAAAATTAAAGGAACCCATCGGTAAGCAGGATCAATACATCGCTGCCTATGGCGGCATCACCTGCTTTGAGTTTAACAAAGATGATTCTGTCAACGCCTACCCATTGCAGATAGGCATTGACACGCTCTTTGACCTTGAAGATAATCTCCTCTTGTTTTTCACCGGTTTTGCTCGCAGCGCTTCGGCCATTCTCAAGGATCAGGATAAGCGTAGCAAGGAAATGGATGAAGATATGCTCAACAATCTTCATTATGTGAAGGACCTTGGCATGCACAGCAAGCATGCACTTGTCGATGGCAAGACATCTGAATTCGGTGCCCTAATGCATGAGCATTGGGAGCATAAGCGCAAGCGTTCCAAGGGCATGAGCAACCCGCAGATCGATGAGTGGTATGAACTCGGTATGAAGAATGGTGCGTTGGGCGGAAAACTTGTCGGTGCGGGGGGAGGTGGCTTTTTGATGTTCTATGCCGAAGATCGTAACCGTTTGCGTCATTCCATGTCCAAGGCAGGTTTGGAGGAGGTCCGTTTCCGTTTTGATTTCGAAGGCTCAAAGGTGATGATCGGATGAGGTTGTACCCGGTTGTTATTTTGGCGGGCGGCTTGGCAACCCGTCTGCGCCCGGCCACAGAGAAGATTCCCAAAGCGCTGGTCGAGATCGGTGGCAGCCCATTCATTTACCATCAATTGCGGTTATTACATTCACATGGAATGAGACGGGTGATTGTCTCCGCTTGGTATCGCGGCGATATGATCCGTGATTATGTAGGGAATGG
>VGOX01000516.1 GCA_016875755.1 Chloroflexota bacterium | reverse complement strand
TTGCCTTGTTTAATTTTGCCATTGGGACGCATAGAAAACGCTTAAAACTCCAATGACATAAAATCCTTTGCCAGTATTATTTCGCCGGGGAATGTCGTTTGCGCTTCTGCAACGGGGTCACCGTTTGCAAACCTGCCCGTCGGGTAATGAATAAGATACAGCTTTTTCGCCTTCGCTTGCTTGGCGATCTCCCCTGCCTGCACCGCTGAGGAGTGACCAGGCTCATCTCCTGTTGCTTCGTGGATCAAAACATCCACATCTGTGCTGAGGCGGAGGACCTCCCCGCATGGCTCGGTGTCACAGGAATATGCCATTTTTTTAGCGCTCTGCGGGAACTCGATCCGCAGCCCGATATTGGGAATCATGTGATTCACAGGCGAGGCGTGAATAATGAAATCATCGCAGTTCAGAACAGGGGTCATCTCACTGGCAGGCAGGCGATAGAACACCACGGGGAAAAAGTTGGGCCAGGCAGACCAATTATAGAAACCCATCATGCCTTCCACGCGGTCAAGCGTGTAATGCAAACCATAGATATTGAGGGGTTTCTGCCGTCCCATCAGCCACATGTCCATCAGCAAAAGCGGCAGACCCGAAACATGATCGGGATGAAAATGAGTGACGATAATATCAGTCAGGTCATTAAAATCCAGTCCTGCCTGTTCCAACCGCAAAATGGGGTTGCTCACCGAATCGACCAAAACCATGCGGTCGTTTCCCACAATCACCATGTGGGTATTCTCGTGATCCCTGGTGGGAATGGCATTCGATGAACCAAGAATAATCACTTTTGACATACTACTATATTAGCCTAAAAACAACCAAATTGAAATTGATCGTTTCGGCTACCCTCCTAAAGTAAGCAGCAGTATTTCAGGAGTGACATACGCTTCGATCAGCGCCGCTAGTGCCAACAATGGCAGAATCAGGCCCAGGAATATTTTGAGCCAATCTGCAAGCAACTCGATCACCACCTCACCCATGGACTTTCCCGCACGCGGCGTGACGATCCCTGCACCGACATACAATACCGCCGCACTGCCGAATACCAGCGCGGGAATCTCGAAAATCCCATGCGGAAGCACCCCAGCAAGATAAATATCCGCAGCGGGCATACCCAGCAAGGCAAGCATGGCATACAAGCCGCCGATCAGACCGATGTTCAGAATATAAATGATGATCCCCAGCACACTAAAGGAGAACAACCCCGCCAACAGCATCAAACCGATCGCACGCGAATTATTCAAAAAAAGGGCTGGTCCGCTTATCTTTCCGCGCAAGTTGGCAATGTCTGGAAGTTCACTAAAGTTCTCCCGAATGCGTTCCAACTCTTCGGCAGGCACCTGCTGCAGAATAACTTGCACGTTCTTCTGCACCCAGTCGTATCCCATCCATACGCTCAAACCTGCAATCAACACCATAACAAAGATGGCGGGCACAATGCGGCGAAATGCGGGACCAAATACGCTGCGATACCAACCTCCAAAAGACTTTTCCCCGCCCCTAAAATTACCCCAAAACGTACGCCACATCCACTTAAGATTGAGCACATCGATCTCACGCCCAAGCAAAAACTCACCTTGAAAATGAGCGAGTCCTACACGGATCAACAACAAGGAAATGATCGTCACCCCCGCAATTGCCATCCAAATCACATCTTCATTACCCCAAAACAACATCACCGCCTCTCCTTGCATCAAAATCGCAACAGGGATAACAATAAAAGAAGCCAACAAGTTTGCAGCTTTCACCGAAGTAGACTGCACCGAAATGACAATTGCAGCACTCACCATCAATACCGCATGAGCAGTCGTCAACAAAAGTAATTGAAAGACGAGGGCAAATGAAGGTAAAGCGATTCCCTCGCGATAGATCATCACCATATATAACCCCGTTGCAACATAACTCGCAGCCAACGGCGTAATCGCTCCCACCAGCAGTTTGGCAAAATACAACTGCCAATCATCAAAAGGCGCACTAAGCAGCGGCTCAATCGTCCCGCGCTCCTTTTCCCCCACAAACGACTCCAACGCCACAACCAAAGATACTGTAATCGGAAAGAAACCAATGATCATGATTGAGAACGGCACAAAGCGTTCCACGATCAGATTCGCGCCATATTGATTAAGAAAATCAACCGTCTGGTTGGCAAAGATGTTCATCAAAAACGGAAAACCCAGTGTCAATACCACCATCGGCACCAACGCACGCCAGTCACGAAATTGATCGCGCAGTTCACGCATCGAAACAAGCCACATGGGTCGAAGTTTATTGAACATACATGACTCGACTGCAAAAAGGGTAGAACCCTCGTCAAAACCGCAAAAAATTAATATACTCAGTCCATGTTCAGAAAAAACACGAAACACCAACAACCCGCATTGATCAGCGCCGCCAGTGAACT
>VGOX01000515.1 GCA_016875755.1 Chloroflexota bacterium | reverse complement strand
TGTATAGGCGGGGTACGTTCCCCACCAAGGCATATCTTCGGCGGGTAGGGCGGCTGGCTCGGGTTGCACTTCGAGTCCACTTGCCAAGCCGACAGGCAGGGACACATAAAGACCATCCAGAGAAATTGATATGCTGGAGACAGGTGTAGCGGTTGACGCGGGTTGTTCTGTGGCGATGGCTTGCAGGGTTCCTGCAACGATTGTGGCAAGTTCATCTGTTTCTGAGATGACGGGGGCGCTTGTGCAGGCGGAAAGAAGCGTGATGAGGATAAACGCCAGGATGAATTTGTGAGTCACACTATCTCCTTATGGTTTCTGCTGGATGGTCTGAAGCAGGCT
The DNA here is from genome assembly GCA_016875755.1 of Chloroflexota bacterium. Lineage (GTDB taxonomy): Bacteria > Chloroflexota > Anaerolineae > Anaerolineales > Villigracilaceae > Villigracilis. Next base: position 2,076 of record VGOX01000515.1, on the reverse strand, counting down.
GAGGTTGAGAATGAGGCGTTTGGGAGGCGCATCACAGGTTGCCGCGGCGTTCCTGTTCCAGTTCGAGTGATTCGAAGAGGGCTTTGAAATTGCCTTTGCCGAAGCCCTGTGCGCCGTGGCGTTGGATGACTTCGATGAACATGGTGGGGCGGTCTTGAATGGGGCGCGTGAAGATTTGCAGGAGGTAGCCTTCGTCGTCTTTGTCCACGAGAATGCCGAGTTCTTGAATGGCTTTGTAATCTTCCTTGATCTGTCCGATGCGGTCGGGGAGCATTTCGTAGTAGGTATCGGGAACGCGTAAAAATTCAACGCCGTTCTTGCGGAGTTTTTCGATGGTGGAGAGGATGTCGCCTGTGATGATGGCGAGGTGCTGCGCGCCGGGGGACATGTAGTAATCGAGATATTCTTCGATCTGGCTTTTGCGTTTACCCTCGGCGGGTTCGTTGATGGGGAACTTGACGCGTCCATTGCCGTTCTGCATGACCTTGGACATGAGGGCGGAGTATTCGGTGGAGATGTCTTTGTCGTCGAAGTGCATGAGCTGACGGAAGCCCATGACCTGATGATAGAAATTGACCCAGTGATTCATCTTGCCGAGCTGCACGTTGCCGACGATGTGGTCGATGGCGGCAAGCCCGGTGGATTCAGTTTCGTAATTGAGTGGTTTGTAGGTGGGGGCGAATACGCCTTTGTAATCGCCGCGGTCTACGAAGACGTGCAGGGTTTCGCCGTAGGTGTAGATGGCGGAGGTGCGATAGATGCCGTGGTCGTCTTTTTCTTCGCGCGGCGTCCACGCGGATTTGCCGCCGCGGGAGGTGGTGGCTTGCCAGGCTTTTTCAACGTCATCCACTTCGAGCGCGATGACCTTGACACCGTCACCGTGTACCATGTGGTGCGCGGCGAGCGGGCTGGAGGGTCCGTACGGGGCAGAAACGACCAGCCGCGCCTGACCAGACTCAAGGACGTAGGAGGCGAATTCGCGGTTGCCTGTTTCAAGTCCCGAATAGGCTACGGGTTTGAATCCAAACGCCTTCCACCAATAGTACATGGCATGCTTGGCGTTGCCGACGTAGAAATGCACATGGTCAACGGATTTGATCTGGAGGAAGTCGGCTTCCTCGGTCATGGGGCGTGAATCAATATTTTCTTTTGTAACCATTTTCTCTCCTTTGGGTTGGTGTTGGAATTCTACGATAAAGCGGGCGTGTGTGCAACATAAGAACGTCCCAAAAGTTTATACTTTTGGGACGTTGGCAGATACGCGGTAGACTGGCTTTGACGTTTGAAGTACAAATCGCTGAATAAGAAGGGCAGGTACAGAATGAAAAGGATGGCAAAAGCCAGAATTTCCAATTGCGGAATGTACCAAGGCCAGGGCGAGAGCACATCCAGCAGAGTGGGTGAAGGCGGTTTCTCGGCGATGAACAGATAGTTGCTGCCGATGGCGCGGTTGAGGAAGAAAATCGCAACCATGTAAATATTCGTCCAGATGAAGATGCGTTTAAAAGACGCCAGCGTGGGGCGGTAGCCTTCCACCACGGTCATATAGATGGGAATGGCGATCAACAGTCCGTGGGCGATGAGCGTCTGCATGACGCGGTAATGAGGAATATCGTACATCGAAGCGTCGGCAGGAGTGAGGAAAGCCTGTAACGCGCCTCCAATTCCCAGAAAATAGGTGAAGTCGTACAGGTTTTTGTTGTCTGAAAACGCCACATAGACGGTGATCCACACCATTATGCTGCAAAGATGAAGCGGCAGGGTGGTTTGAATATTCCAAATTCCCCAGTACAACCACCAAATATGAATACTGATCTCGGCGGCTGCCAATGCGACTGCCATTGCAATTCGCATATTTCGTTTTTGTTTGTCATTCCATGCACTGCGAAAGTAAATGAAAGACAGGCAAAACACTACAAAAGCCGCAACAACAGTCAGGTGTTTGGGACCGATAATTTGCAAGGGCACATCTGTGACTCCACTGCAAAAAGGGTAGCAACCCTCGTCAAAACCGAAAAAATTTAATACAATCAACGCATGTTCAGAAAAAACACCAAACACCAACAACCCGCATTG
>VGOX01000514.1 GCA_016875755.1 Chloroflexota bacterium | reverse complement strand
ATGCGGCTGTTGCCCGTATCTGCCACATAGAGGAATCCGTCTGCGGCGAGGAACATGTCTTCGGGCGCGGCAAGCGGCAGGTCAATTTCATCGAGCGGGGTGTAGGCATCCTGAGTCATGAACAGCCAGCCGCCAGGTCCAATTGCCCAGGTGGTGTAAGGCGAAAAGGCCGAGGCGCGCGTCCCCGTGAGGGACAGCAGGATGATGATGATGAGAATCAGAAGCGGGAGAATCTTTTTCATTTCATTCCCGAATGTGACATGGTGCTCATCACCTGGCTTTGCAGGAAGATGAAAATCAAGAGGTTCGGCACGAACATAATCAATGCCGCCACTGCCGCAATGCCCTGTCCTGCTACTGCGTTCGCGCCTGCGGTGGTTGAGGTGAGCGTGCTGAGGTAAAACGAAAATGCTTTCAGGCTTTCGTTGGTAACGTAGAGGGTCGAACTCTCGGCGTTATTCCACGCGGCCTGGAAGGCGAGAATGGCTATCGTGGCAAGCGCAGGCCGAATCATCGGCAGGACGATGCGCCAGTAAATGTGCAGGTCGGATGCGCCGTCAATCTGCGCGGCTTCCAGCGCTTCGTTGGGAATGCCGTCCATGAATTGCTTGAGCAGGAACAATCCCACGGGCATGGCCAGCACAGGCAGGATGTGAACCCAAAACGTATCCAGCAGGTTGATTTTTTCGATGACCAAAAAACGCGGAATGGTGACGGCGATCGGCACGAACATCAGCGCGAGAGTGTTGACGGCGAATAAAGTCTGCTTGAGTTTGAATCTCTTTTTCGAGAGGGCATACGCCGCCATGCTGGAAACGAAGATGGAAGTTGCCACCGTGACCAGGCTGATGACCACGCTGTTGAACAAATAGCGGCTGACAGGCACGCCCGATTTGGATAATTTGGAAAACAAATCCACAAAATTTTTGAAAGTGGGGTTGATCACAAAAAAGCGCGGCGGATAGGCGTACAATTCATCCGGCGGCTTGAAGGCGTTGGAGAAAATGAAAACGATGGGCAACAGCATGAACGCCGCCAGCGGAATCAGAAGCAGGTAAAACTTGATCTGGCTGACGTGAAATCCCTGCGGATTGATGCCGCGGTTGCGAATGCCTGTAAAACGGCGAAGCCACTTTCGCATCATTCATCGCCTCCAAACAGGCGGTTGGAGAGGCGCGTAAAGAACAGCACCATCACAAGCAGAACCACTGAAACGGCTGCGGCGTATCCCATTTCGTAGCGCAGGAAACCATAATCTTCAATGTGGTTGACAATCAACTGTCCCGCATATTGCGGCGTGGGATTCACCCCCGAAAGCGTCACGCCAATTGCGCCCGCCTGAAACGTCCCGACGATGGACATCACCGCGCCAAAAAGCATTTGTGGTTTCATCGAAGGAATGGTGATGTAGAAAATTTCCTGCCAGCGGCTGTTCACCCCGTCCAATGCGGCGGCTTCGTACAACTCAGGGTTGATTTCCAAAATGCCCGCCAGCATGGCGAGGAAACCGATGCCCATACTGCTCCATAATGTGACCACGATCATGATGGTCATCAAGTACTGCGGAGATTGCAGCCATTGAATAGGCTCCTGGATGACTTGCAGCCCGAGCAGGAAACTGTTCAGGTAGCCGGTCTGGTCGCCGCTGAAGAGGGTTTTCCAGACGACAGCCATTGCCACGCTGGAAGTCATCGAAGGCGAGTACAGAATCAACGCAAAGACCGTGCGCGGGATCTTCGGCAATTGCGCCAAGACCCACGCGAGGAAAAAGGACAGCGCATACCCGCCGGGTCCCACAATCACTGCGAATTGGATGGTGTTGGGCAGGACATATTTCATGAAAACATCGTCTGCCGTGAGCAGGGAGATGTAATTCCGCAAGCCGATGAAGGCGGGGAATTGAATGGTATCGAAGAAGGTGAAAGAGAGCAGGAAGGCCGCCAGTACCGGCACAATGATGAAGGTCAGGAAGGCCAGCGCGTACAGCGCCAGGAAGCCGTAGGCATTGCCTTCGCGGTAGATCCATTTTTGGAACGCGGCTCTATTTTGCATTGTCCATCCATTCCCGCACGGTTTCGATGGTCGGAATTTTGAACTCGCGCACGCGCTGACCGTTTACGAGGTAGCCGAACTCTTCCATCTTGCGGGTAATCTCGCGGTTGATGACGATGATGGAACGGTCAATCGCGACCCGTGGGTTGGCTCCGTCGAACACGATGCGGTTCCACACGTTTGCCAGTTCCCGCTCCTGCATGTAACTGCCGGGAAGTTTCACCGGCTCTTGCAGCCACTTCCACTGTTCGAGAATAACAGATTTATGCTCCTCGGGAATCGAGAGGCGGCGGAACGCTTCCAAATTGGCGGAACTCCACAAATATTCCCCGCCGTAATTCAAAATCAGGCGCTCTTGAAAATCC
>VGOX01000513.1 GCA_016875755.1 Chloroflexota bacterium | reverse complement strand
CAGTAATCGAGGAAACCATCACCAAAATAAGCGCGGGTGGCAAGCATGAATGCCAAGCCAGGCGAAGACGTGGCGGGGCTTTGCACTACTAACAAGCCGTTGTATTCGGGCTTCACCAAATCTTCGAACGAAGCAGGCACTGCAAGATTATTCTCTTCAAAATATTTTTTATCGTAGTTGATGCACACGTCGCCATAGTCCACGGGCAGAGCGCGGAAGGATGAATCCAGCACGAACTCGGCAGGCACATCGCTCAGCGCGGGTGATTGGTAGGCATCGAAAATATCCGCTTCGAGGGCACGGGAGAGGAAGGTGTTATCCACACCAAACATTACGTCCGCGAGCGGGGCGTCTTTGGAGAGAATGGCTTTGTTGAGCATGGATCCAGTATCTCCGCTTTGCAGGAAGACAACGTCAACGTTATTCGCGGTCTCAAATGCAATAACAACATCTTCAGAGATGGCGAATGAGTCGTGGGTCATGACGGTGAGGGTGGCAGGTCCGGCAGGGGCGCAAGCAGAAAGCAGAAGGCAGAAGGCAAGTAACAGAAAGCGGAAAGCAGAAGGCAGTTTAGACATAGAGATTTCCTTTTGAGTGTAGTAACCAGTAATCAGTTATTAATGATGTGAGTGATGAGCAACAATCCGCTCGTGATTGAAACCGTGGCAACATCGGCGGTCATTTCGTTGCTGATGCCGCGGGTTTTATCGGGGTAAAGTGTTTCGTGATGAAGATGCCAACGCAGATTTTCGGTGAAGACGCCAGTCACTTCTCCCTGCCAGGGGATCAGCGAGACGATGTCTCCGCTTCTTCCTTCGACTTTGGCGTGGTCATTGCAGAAGAAGATTTCTTCCACGCCGTCGGTGAGTTTCACGTTACGAGTTAAGAGGGACAAGTTACTGAGAAGGGCGATGTTGGCGAGAGTTTGGTCCATGCGACCGCCGAGGGCGGCAAGAATGAGAATCTGGGCGGGGTTGAGAGTGAGTGCGTGATCGATGGCGAGTTCGAGGTCAGTTTCGTTTTTATCCGTTGGATATTTGAGGAGTTGTGTTCCTTTTTCGGTCAAAGGTCGAAGGTCGAAGGTCGTTGAGTCGAGATCGCCGATGATGAGGTTGGGAGTGAGTCCCAGCGCGAGGGCATGACGTGTCCCGCCGTCCGCGCAGAGGATGAAGTCATCGGGGCGGAGTATGGCGCGGGCTTTTTCGGGGTTTGGCAGGTTGCCGTTGGCAAAGATAATGATTCTCATAGGTTGACGATTGACCACGGACGATTGACGATGGAAAACTATGGTCTATGGTCCATCGTCTGTGGTCGGTTAAAACAAAACATCCTCACAGCAGCGGAGGATGTTGGCAGGCATATTGAGAAATCCCTCCGCTGGTATTAACCAGATCAGGTCATGCGGATCGAGCGCGTTCACGCTCCTCTCAGCCTTTCGTAAAGGCTCTCCGTTCAGTTGTGGTTGCAGTATATGACTGTGACTGCGATGTGTCAAGTCAAAAAAGAACACCGTGAGCAAATCCTCACGGTGTTCTCAGCGAACGCGGCGCTTCCACTCTTCTTTTAGCTGTAATTCTCTTGGGCTTGCCCCAGAATCCAACGCGAGGAAGTCGGTCAGCAGACGGTTGAACTGGGCGGGGTTGTCGATCATTGGGAAATGCCCAACGCCTTCGAGATTGACCTGATGCATATGCGTTGGGAGGGCATCCACTTTTTCCTGGTTTGGCAGGGTCAGTGCAGGGTTGTTCGAACCATACACGAAAAGACATGGCACGCCAAGGTTGCGGATGTTCGGGAATAAATTGTCAGCCTGAAGCCCTGCCAGAGATGCAGTAACAGCTTGCGGGTCGACTTTTGAGGCGTCTGCGAGTGCGGAGGTGGCTTCGGGCGAGCGGGAGGTCAACCAGTCCACCAGTTCGGTGGCGGGAGCTGTCCGCATGCGGGTGTTAACCGAGTCGTAATCCATTGGGCAGTTGATCGCCATCATGCGGTCGACACTGGTGTGCCAGCGTTTGAGGAATGAGAAGCCGACCAGTGCGCCAAGATCGTGCCCGACGATGGCGACTTTGCCGATACCCATTTCTTCGAGAAATTGGTTGAGGAGATCGGCCTGTTGGTCGAGGGAGTAGCGCAGCGGGTCGCGGCTGGTGTCGCCGAAACCATAGAGGTCGAGCGCGTAGGCGCGGAAGGATGTGGATGCGACTTGCATGGCATTGATCCAATAACGCCATGAGCCGACCCAACCGTGCAGGAAGACGATGGGGCGGCCGCGTCCCAATGCCTCGTAATGCACCATCGAACCGTCAAGAATGATTGCGCTCATTCAATACCTTCGCCAAAAAATGATCTAAAAAAGTAGGGCTTTTCGGGTAAAGTAGGTTTGTGACAACAAACTTACACCGAGAAGCCCATGAATGAAATTGTAG
>VGOX01000512.1 GCA_016875755.1 Chloroflexota bacterium | reverse complement strand
ACATAACAGATTATCTTATGGATGTATAATTGCGCGACCAAACCCACAGGGGTACCCATTCATGACCACACCCGCAACCATTCTCAAAGACACATTTGGCTACGACACCTTCCGCCCGCTTCAACAGGAAGTGATCGAGAATATATTGGCACGCCGCGACACGCTCGCCGTGATGCCCACTGGTGGTGGAAAATCGTTGTGCTATCAGATCCCCTCCTTGATGCTCGATGGGCTGACCGTGGTCATCTCGCCGCTGATCGCGTTGATGAAAGACCAAGTGGAGCAGCTGCGCGCGTATGGTGTGCATGCAGTCTTCCTCAACAGTTCGCTTTCCGCACAGGAATATCAGGAAAATATGGAATACGTCCAACGCGGCGAAGTGAAATTGCTGTACGTTGCCCCTGAAACCCTGCTCACTCCGCGTATCATCACGCTTCTTTCTGGGCTGAAAGTGGCTTGCCTGACCATTGACGAAGCGCACTGCATTTCCGAATGGGGCCATGACTTCCGTCCCGAATACCGCCAGATCATCGAAGTCCGCAAACGCTTTCCCGACGCAGTCTGCCTTGCATTGACCGCCACCGCCACCACCCGCGTGCGGCAGGACATCCGCACCACGCTCAAATTCTCGAACACCAATGAATTTGTCGCCAGTTTCAACCGCGAAAATCTGTATATCGAAGTGCAGCCCAAACGCGACGCCGACGCACAGACCGTCAAACTCCTGCAACGCTACAAAGACCAGTCAGGCATCATTTACTGCTTCTCACGCAAACAAGTGGATGAACTCGCCGCGTATCTTGCCTCGAAAGGGTATTCCGTACGTCCGTATCACGCAGGGCTGGAAGATGCGGAGCGAAAAAGAAATCAGGAAGCCTTCATCCGTGATGATGTGCAGATCATTGTCGCCACCATCGCGTTCGGTATGGGCATCAACAAGCCCAACGTGCGCTTCGTCATCCATTATGACCTGCCAAAAAGCATCGAGGGGTATTATCAGGAGATCGGGCGTGCAGGACGCGACGGTCTGCCTGCGCATTGTCTGCTGCTTTACAGTTATGCAGACGTTGCCAAACTCAATTATTTCATTGAGCAAAAAACAGGCGAGGAACAACGCGTCGCCATGCAGCATTTGAATGCCATCGTGCGTTACGCCGAGGATGAACTCACCTGCCGCCGTAAACCGCTGCTGAACTATTTTGGCGAATCCTACTCCGCGGACAATTGCTCCACCTGCGACAACTGCACCTCCGCCCCGACCACGCTGACGGATATCACCATCCCCGCACAGAAATTCCTCTCCTGCGTCAAACGCGCGGATGAGAAATTCGGCGCAGGTCACATTGCTGATATTCTGCTCGGATCAAAGAACGAAAAGGTGCTGCGCTGGGAACATGACAAACTCTCCACGCATGGCATCGGCACGGAGATGAACAGAAAACAGTGGATGCATCTCGCCCGTCAACTGGTGCAGATGGGATATTTACAGCAGGAGGGCGAATTCCACACGTTGAGTCTCACGGCCAAGGCGTTGGAGTCGCTGAAGAAACGGCAGCCAATTTTGGGCGTCGTTCAAGAGGCGGCGGAACGAGTCAAAAAATCCAAGGGGAAGAAAATCGAGATCGAATACAACAATGCGCTGTTTGCCATCCTACGCCAGAAACGTAAGGAGATGGCGGACGAGGCGAAGATCCCGCCGTATGTGATCTTCTCCGATAAGACCCTGATCGAAATGGCGGCGTATTATCCGCAATCGTCGAAGAGTTTGTTGAATGTTTCGGGCGTGGGGCAGGCGAAGGCGGAGAAATATGGCGAGGCGTTTTTGAGCGTCATCAAGGCATTTTGTGAAAAGCGGGGGCTGAAAGAGAAAATGCACCCTGCCCCTACTTCATCTTCTGAAAAAGAAAAAACAGCCGAAGCCGATGAACTCAGCGGACGCACACTGTTGATTGCACAGGCATTCAATGACGGCGCAAGCGTGCAGGGTTTGATGGAACAACACAAAGTAACGATGGGAACGATTCTGGAACATCTCACGAAATATGTATCAGCGGGCAATAAACTCCGCAATGATGCAGAAGTACGGATGCTGATCTCCGCTTCGCCTGAAAAACAGCAGAGTGCCTTCGCTGCTTTTGATGAACTGAGCCCTACCTATCTCAAGCCCGTATATGATAAATTGAACGGCATTTTGAATTATGACGAGCTGAAAATCCTGCGCATGTTATATTTGATCTCAAGGCAATAAAATACACCGCAGAGTGATGTACAATTTTGGAAAAATAAAATCAACACCAAGAGTTGCGTATGAAATCCTATCGAAAAGAACTATCTTTCAACCTCCCCGCCCGCAGGGGATTTCTCAACATCACGCCGCAAGTCGAAGAGGCCTTGCATGAAAGCGGCATACAGGAAGGCTTGGTCCTTGTGAACGCAAGCTTGTCACA
>VGOX01000511.1 GCA_016875755.1 Chloroflexota bacterium | reverse complement strand
TCAACCCAATGACCAAGAAAGAGTGAAAGGATGGTCGCCCCAAGCAGGATCAGGATAAGGATGTTCTTGAACTGTTCCAATAAAATTTGCCATGCTGAGATGCGCTTCGCCGCCTGGATCTCGTTTGGTCCGTGTTTCTCAAGCCTTTTCCCAGCCTCTTGCAGGGTTAACCCAGCGGGTTGGCTGTCCAGATCTCTAAAAGTTTCTTCATTCGTTTTTGCGTACCAATCATTGATTTGCATTTTTTCTCCTACTAGTAATTTCAAAAAAAGACCACCGCCGTTATGGCGATGGTCTTGCATTTGCTTTCAAACAGCCGGGAAATCTCTTTCCGGCATGGCGACTGTTTCTCCCGAAAAAAGCCTCGGGCGCTACTCCCCATCGGAGTTATATTAAGTCTACAGGATATACGGAGAAGTGTCAATTACGGTTTTGTCAGAATGTTATTAACCATAGGTCTATGGTCTCCACGATGGAGCATACCAATCGTACTCAGTGGAGAGCCCTAGCGCTTGCAGAATCTTCTGCTCGAGAGTCGCGAGATTGATGAGGAAAAGATGTCCGCCAGAAATGGACGTGGTCTCCTCCACCAAAAGGTATTGACCGTCCGGCGAGAAAAGCAGGCGGCCAACAGTCGTGCCCTGATACACCAGCGAGAGATTTTCCCCGCCGCGTGTAACGACATACACTTCCGCTTTGGGTTCATTGCCCATGAAGCCGCTGTAATAATTGAAAGCGATCAAATTGCCATCAGGCGACCAGACGATCGGGTAGATCGAACCGCCCAGAAACTGCGCAACCGTCACGGCATTTGAGCCGTCAGGCTGCATCACCTTCAACTGATGCGTTTCAGCTGCTGACTCAAACTCATCAAAGGCAAGCCAATTCGCATCAGGCGAAGCCACAAATTGCGCCTTCGCAATGGATGCAGTCAGCATCGGGCTGACCATCCCGTCCGCAACACGGACGAGGATCATCGTACCGATCAATGCGGAATGCATGATGATCCTATCACCAAACCAGCCATCCATAATATACGGTCGTCCATCCACGGGCAGGCTGGCGGAGATGCTCTTCAACTCCGAACCATCTGGGCGCACCACGAACACCTCTTCACCACCTAAACCATCCTGCGTGCGAACAGCGATCCATGAGCCATCTGGCGACCAGAATGGCGGGTCGATATACGGAGCCTGCGCGAGCGATTTCCATGTCTGCGCTTCGGCATCGAAGAGCCAGAGTTTGGTCGGTGTGCCGTTGGGCGCATCGGAATATGAGAACGCCGCAAACTTTCCATCGGGCGACCACGCCAGCGCATTGATCGTGAAATTGAATGGGAACGGCGCCACAATCTTTTCCATTGGCGGGCAATTGGCAGAATCAATCACACATATACCCGATACCTTCACCAACTGGATCGATTCACCCTGCTTGCGCGGTTGGAGGAAGAAATACAACTCCCCTGCTTCTTCGATGACCATTGGGCTTGATTCAGTTAAGACGGGGTTTGATTCCGCTGGAACAGGGTTGCCAGATTGAACAATCCCTGCGGGCGGCGTGAAGACGGAGGCATCGATTACCGCGTCAAAGAGAATGGTTTCAACAACACGCTCGCCTTGTAATGTGTTGCTGCCATCTTTTCCAAATTCCTGTATTTTTAGAATGACGGCTGTTTGGGTATCCAGCCATGCTTTCCATGAGGGAGATGGACCTCCACTAAAGGTCCATTCGACGATCAATGTAGGGCGGCCCGCAACAGAGTCCATACCAAGGGCAGTGAAGGTTCCTTCATTTTGAGCATAATTTGCAGGGAATGCCATTTCAGAGAGCGGCGTACCGATCTGCCCCCAAATGGGGTTGGGATACGCCGTCCCTGCCTGCACAGGCGGAACATACTGCCCGACCCGCGCAAAATCAGGGTATGACGATTGCTCGGCAAGCATCGAATTTAGATTTACATTGTAGATCGTGGAACCATCGCTGAGTTTGAGCGTTTTTTCAGTGTCGCCGCTTAACTCCACCCGATAGCGGCTGTCCAGTTGAGATAGCCAGACCTTTTCAGAGAAAGCCTGCGTTGAACCATCGGGCATGTACCAGATGATCGTTCCGCTCATTTGCAGGGTGGTCCAGTGGGCGGCACTTTCGAGCATGGCACGTTGAATCTGCTGCGGCAGCGTATTAAGATTCAGGTCGTATGGAGCAGGCGTCAAATTAAAGAAAGAGGCGGGACCGGATGCGGTACAAGCCGTCAGGAAGATCAAAGTCAAAAGTATGAGTCGTTTCATTAAGCCTCCTATCAAAAAAACGACGTTATCTTTATGTAAAAGTTCCCGCTGCCTTGCGACAACGGGAACTTTTTTAATCTGGTTTTACGGAGCAGTTGTGGCAGTTGGTGTTGCCGAAGGCGCTTGAGTGTTCGTTTCTGTGGGCGCGGGCGGTGTGTTGGTGATGGTCGGTGTGGCA
>VGOX01000510.1 GCA_016875755.1 Chloroflexota bacterium | reverse complement strand
ACGCACACACAGGCGGGAGAATATGATGCGGCGCTGGCATATTACGACGGCATCATCGCGCGCGCGTCGAGCGACTTCATCAAAGCTCAGGCGACGTATGAGTCTGGGTTGGTGTTTCAGGCAATCGGTCAGAATGATGCGGCGCTGGCGAAGTTCCTCTTCGCCGTGGAAAATTATCCGCTTTCGTATTATTCCTATCTTAGCCTCGTTGCCTTGCTCGATGCTAGCGGAACTGTCAGTGAGTTGGATCGCGGGCTGGTGGATTATTTCGCGGGACAATATGCCGTTGCAATTGCTGCTTTCGATAGATACCTTGCCTCCAACCCCGCCGACAATGACGGGACAGCGTACTACTATCGCGCGCTTTCGCGCCGCAATATGAGTTTCTATGATGAAGCCTTGCAGGACTATGAAGTGTTCATCGCAAATTATTCTTCGCATCCCAAATGGGGTGACGCGTGGGGCGAGAAGGCGTTCATCGAGTGGTCGCAAAAGGGTGATTACACCAAAGCCGCACAAACCATGCTCGATTTTGTGAAAGCCGCTCCGAACACAAATCTTGCAACCGATTATTTGATGAGTGCGGCGCGCATCTATGAGCGCGATGGTCAATATGCTAAAGCGGTGGAGACCTGGGCGCGGGTGGCAAATGAATACCCTGGCACAAGCAACGCCGCAAATGCAGTGTTCCTGATGGGCGTCATCTATTATCGCCAGGGAGAATATGCACCCGCCTTGGAATCATTCAACCGCAGCATGGTGGCATCGCAATCTGCCAGTGACCAATCCCGCGCATTGTTATGGATCGGGAAATCGCAGGAAAAACTTGGAAACATGGAAGCCGCCGCAACCGCCTGGCGTGAGGGACAAAACCGCAACGCAGGCGGATATTACAGCGAACGCGCGCGGGATATTTTGCTGGAGCGCGCTCCATTCGCGCCTATCACTTCCTCGAACCTGTCACCCAACCTCGAGCAGGAACGCGCCGACGCAGACACCTGGATGCGCCTGACCTTCAACCTCGGCAGTGATGTGGACTTGAACGGTCTCGGCGTCCTCGCTGTGGATGCGCGCGTCATCCGCGGGCAGGAATTTTGGGAACTGGGTTTATTCGAAAAAGCGCGTCTGGAATTCGAAAACCTGCGCACCGAACTGGAAACCAATCAGGATGCGGTCGGCAGTTACCGCCTGACGAATTACCTGCTTGATCTCGGCCTATATCGTTCTGCCATTTTTGCGGCGCGCCAAACCTTGACGATCGCAGGTTTGGATGACCACGCTGAATCCATGATGGCTCCCGCCTATTTCAGCCGCATCCGTTATGGATTGTATTACTCAGACCTTGTATTGCCTGAAGCACAGAAATATGGTTTTGACCCGCTGTTCTTTTTTAGTGTAATGCGGCAGGAAAGTTTCTTCGAGGGCTTTGTCAGCTCGTCAGCAGGCGCACGCGGACTGATGCAGGTCATCCCCTCGACAGGCGCGCAGATCGCTTCAGAACTTGGGAAACCCGTTGGGTATACCGACAAAGACCTGTACCGCCCCTATGTCAGCGTCTTGTTCGGCTCGTATTATCTTTCCAAGAACCGCACCCTGTTTGAGGGTGACCTGTACTCCACACTTGCCGCCTACAACGGCGGACCAGGCAACTCTCTGCAATGGAAGCAACTCTCCGGCGAAGACCCCGACCTGTTCCTTGAGAGTGTCCGCTTTGAAGAAACGCGCAACTACATCCGCAATATCTACGAGATCTACACGGTGTATCGAAGGTTATACGGCACAGCAGAGTAACACTCTCTGACAATGAACCACAAACGATAGACAATAAATAACAGCCACGGATGCACATAATTCGCACGGATATTTCATCCGTGCGAATCAATGAGAACCGTGGCTGATGGATTTAAAATCAGCAGATGGATATTTAATCCATGTGTGCCACAATGCGCTGATGCGCCGTCTCCACGTCCATATCCAGAACAGAGATCAACTTATCCCTACCGCTCTCGCCCGCCACGATCTCCATGCGTGAGCGCGGCACACCAAGCACTTCCGATAGGAACGCCAGCAGTTCATCATTCGATGTTGAGTCGGTGGGATCAGAGACAAGATGCACCTTGATCGTTCCATCGTTCAACAGACCAACGATCTCGTTACGGCTGGCACGCGGAGTTACCCGCACTGCCAAGGCAGATCCGCGTTTTCCATCATGGAGTTCATATTTTCTGTATCCTCTCAATAAATCGTGGGAAGAGCAGTAAATAATTGAAAACACATGGAACAAAGATAAACGGGTAAACTAACGCCAGCATGTTTGACGATATTGAACTGAACGCAATCCAGGAAGAGAACGCTCGCGAATTAGTGAAGCGGCTATTGAATGTAGTGGAACAACTAAGCCGCGAGGTGCGAGAGTTGCGAGTGGAGAATCAACGCCTGCGGGATGAAAACAATCGACTAAAGGGGGA
>VGOX01000509.1 GCA_016875755.1 Chloroflexota bacterium | reverse complement strand
CGTGCCAACAAACGAAGCGACAATCTCTATCATGCCTATAACGTTTTGCAACTTGGGGAAAACACGGCATCCATCCGGTATTTATATGAAATGCTGGAAGGTCAGGTCGCCATCCTCACTTCCGGCATGTTGACGGGCGAAGAGTCGCTTGCCTTACTGAAAAGCATGAGGCACAGCCCGCTCTACCGCGCCGACCAGCACAGTTACATCCTATACCCTGATCGCGAACTACCCGGTATCTTACAGAAGAACACCATCACGCCAGAGCGAATCAGCGAATTAAAATTAATTCCCAAACTGGTAAAACACCAGGATAAAACTTTGCTCCTTCAAGATGAAAATGGAAACTACCATTTCAGCGGGCACATCCACAACGCCAAGGATTTAATTCGTGCGATGAATGCCTTGAAGAATCAGCCGCGATATGCAGAACTGGTCGATGCCGAAGCAAAACAGATCGAAGCGCTTTTCGAAGATGTCTTCCATCATGCGGAATTCACTGGACGTTCCGGCACATTCTTCGCGTATGAGGGGTTGGGCAGCATTTACTGGCACATGATCTCAAAGTTACTCCTGGCGGTACAGGAAACCATCCTTCGCGCAGAAAATGAATCAACCACCCGTGCATTATTGGAAAAATATGAAGATATCCGCAAAGGGCTGAGTTTTAATAAAACTCCCAGTGTATATGGGGCCTTCCCCACTGACCCATACTCCCACACACCCAAAGGTCAAGGTGCAAAACAACCCGGCATGACCGGCATGGTCAAAGAAGAAATCCTGACACGGCTGGCGGAACTTGGCTGTTTCATTGAAAATGGGACCTTGAAGTTTGACTTTCTGCTACTGAATAAAAAAGAATTCTTGTCCGCGCCCGCAGCTTTTATCTATTTCGATGTGAACGGCGTAAAGCAGTCCGTTAAACTGAGAGCAAATTGTCTGGCATACACCATTTGTCAGGTTCCGGTGGTTGTGCAGAAATCGAACAAAAACACAATCACTGTTCATTATTCAGATGGAAAGTCTCAGCAAATTGAAGGTCATGACTTGGATGCCGCTAATAGCCAAAATATTTTTAAGCGCAGTGGAGTAATACGTAGTTTGACAATCTTGATGATTTAAATACAGAAACAGCTATGAGTCTCATTATTCTCAATCATCTTGAGGAGATGAGACATGCCGTATTCGAATTCTTCAAGATATTGCGGGAACAGGTTCGTGAGTAAGCGATAGTCTATCGCCCATCATCCATCGTCTGCTGCGGTATGGCCCACCACAAACACAAAGCGCCGATCAAATATCCCAGCGCCGAAAGTGGATACAGCCAAAGCGCACCAATGGCGTCGTAGAGAGCACCGGATGCAGGGTATGCAAAAATATTGACCAGCCCAGCCAGGGTAACGGTGTAAAGCGCAAGGACTGTACCGCGATTTTCCGCCTGAGTGCGGTCGCTAATGAGACCGATGTAGGAAATGGTGTAAAAACTGAACGCAACCCCACCCACAAAACGGATCACCATGATTGTGGCAATATATGGAAGGAAAAAAGACGATCAAACGCTGAGCAAAGGTCAGAATCAACGCAATGAGCATGAGCCGGTTTGCACCCACCCGTTTGACGATGCGATCGGCATAGAACATAAACGGCAATTCGACAATGGCGCTGAGGATGCCTGCAACAGAGATCAATTGATTAGATGCGCCCAACTCGGCAAGAAAGACGTTTTCGAATTGCAACACACCGCTGTTTAAGAAACCAATAAAGATGATGGCAATGGCAAAACCGCGCAATGTGCGGTCTTGAAAAATGGTATGGAGCGTATCACGCAGACGTGGTTTGGGCTGGTCAGTTTGAGGTGCAGCATTAAAAAAGCGCGGTTGGATGAAGAAGATGGCGAGTGCCCCCAGGCACCACATGAGGAAGACTCCGATAAAGGCAGCTATAAAGCCAAAGCGGGCAACCAGCCATCCCGATGAAAGAAGCGAAATGATCCACCCAAGGGATGCGAAGGCACGCACACTTCCGTATCCCTGCCCCGACTCGGCTGCAACCCCCACCACCATCGAATCGGAAAGCGGCATGATGCCAGACATGATCAACGAGTGGACGATGACGATGAGCAGGATATAAGCATAGATGGATTGAAGCCCAATGGCGAGGTATCCCAAACCGCCTAGCACCATTGCAACTTGCAAAATGCGATTCGCATTTGGACGCTTCTTGACCTCGCTGACCCAGATGGGTGATGCGATCATCCCGACCACGGCGCTGACAGACGACATCAACCCGATCTGGGTACCGCAAAAGCCCAGGTTGATATAAAAAAGGTGTAACTGCTCAGGCATAAAAAATATGTAATACTAATCAATACCTTCGCCAAAAATGAGATAAAAAAGTAGGGCTTTTCGGTTAAAGTTGGTTTGCGAAAACAAACTTACACCAAGAAGCCCATGAGAGAAATTGTAGCACTTTTACAAAGCATTG
>VGOX01000508.1 GCA_016875755.1 Chloroflexota bacterium | reverse complement strand
CGCTCTCAACTTGCTCAAACGTGAGAAAACTGCTAAAGGAGGTATTCATGCCAAACGTTTACAAGCTGGCTGGAATAATGATTATCTGCTTACAATCCTCAGAAGTTGAAATGCGATTACCCTACATCAATAGCTGAATTGGAAGCCGAAACAGGTAATACAATATAGTTTGTACGAAACCGTAAAAAAGGAGATTCAACCAATTGGTAGCTTAAGTAACCAATTGGAATCATTAGCAAAAAACATATGGCCGAAAAAAATATAGCCCAGTAAATGTTTGATAGTTCGAAAATATGATCATTGACAAAATTGGCCATCTTGAAAACGATAAAGAAATGAAGCAAGTATATTGAGTATGAGTATGTCCCAATAAGGGCGATAAATCGGGATACTCTACCTGTGGAGTGCGTAAATGAATGATCATACCAAGCAATGAGCGTTGCATAAGCCAAACCTTCGATGGCTGGCATGAAAACCCAGATCATGCTTGGTGATGGGAATGAAGAGCTTTTAAAGAATCCACCTTGAAGTTCGAAATACCAGTAAAAGCAAGTAAATAAAAATAAAACACCTGCGGCTTGTAGATGTTTACCTTCAACAGTTTTTCCGAATTGATGCGCTGCTATGCCAAATACGAACTGATCTATACGCCCGATGAATGTCAAGTATGATAAAACTTGTATTTGACCAAGTTCCTGGTGAAGAAGAGTTCTCACGATAATAGCAAACGCAAGTACAAATAGTAGTGATTTCTTCCATTTGGCGGCCAGAAACAGTAAGATTGGAAGGAATAGATAAAAATGAAACTCCACTGTAATTGACCAGCCGCCATTTGGGAGCGACGGCAAAATAATTCCAAGAATAATATTTCTAATATAAGCAGAGACATCATCCCCCGAAAAGTGCATTTGTATTCCAACAATAAATTTTACGATTGTAAGCAAGGGGGCAAGGCGTAAAAAGCGATTCCAGATAAACTGGGTATAGATGATTTTTTTTCCATCAAGAAGTTTTGCAAATAAATATCCACTCAATACCATAAAAAGAGATACGCCGGTATGCCCTTCAGTTAACAAGGACAGAGGAAATATCGGTGGCGGGGCATATTGTCCATCATTTACATGAATAAAATGCCACGTGAACACAATGAAAACGGCAAGCGCACGTATATGGTCTAGTGCAATGAAATACTTTCCCGTTGAAGATTTCAACTAGATATTCCTCAATGTTCCTTGTTTTATAGGTGCTGCTAACTTATGGTTTTTTATAACTTGCTATTTAAACCCTCATTTACTCCATATTCTCGCCATTATACACCCCAAAAAATTACACCCATACCTCACATATCCCCTTCCACTCTTCAATCGATAGTGTCTCGGCGCGGCGCATGGGGTCGATGTGTGCGGATGTGAGCAGGTCTTCGGCTTGTGACGGCGAAATATGCAAGCCTGCTGAAAGCGAATTTCGCAGTGTCTTGCGTTTTTGTCCGAACCCCGCTCTGATCAGTTTGAAAAAACTTCCGAGTAATTCATTCGGGATGAGCGGCTGATCGTAAATGTCGATTCGCAGGATGGCAGAATCAACTTTAGGAGCGGGATGAAATGCCCCAGCGGGGATCTTCGCCGCGATTCGGGGCTGACCGTATACCTGCACGCTCAACGCCAGCAGACTCAAATCCCCGGGCTGGGCGCAGATGCGTTCTGCCACTTCCTTTTGGATGGTCAGCACCACGCGGCGCGGTTTCGGGTCGCTTTCGAGCAGGTGGCGGATAATGGCAGAAGTAATGTTATATGGAATATTCGCCGCCACAATGTAATTTGGACGGTCCACCAGATCGGCGATGTTTTGCTCAAGGATGTCACCATGCACAACGCGCACGTTATGATGCGGTGTGAGAACTGCCTGCAATGGAATGAGCAAGTCACGGTCCAGTTCGACCGCTGTCACATGGCGGGCGGCAACTGCCAGATGACGAGTCAAACTGCCCAAACCGGGACCAATTTCCAGCACACAGTCATCCTCTAAGATTTCGGCGGCAGCGGCGATTTTTTCGAGCGCAGATTCATCCTGCAGAAAATTTTGTCCGAGGCTTTTATCGGCACGTAGACGGTGACGTTTCAGCACGGCGGCAGCATTCAGCGGTTGGATGGCAGGTTTGTTCAGTCGCATGTGAAGGTGGCGCTTTCTTCGGCGGGGATGGTGATGTCGACGATTGCAGGCGCGGGCCATGTGCCAGCCTGAAATTGCACGACATATTCTTGCAGGATGGTGAAGTCCGCATCCATGATGGAAATGCGTTTGTTGAAGACGGGATCGAACACGCGGGTTTGCGTGAAAAGCTCCTGTGGAAAGCTGGCAAAGGCAATGTTCTGCGGCGGTAATCTGGTGCCGAGGCAGGCAAGCTGACTGAGCTGTGCAGGCGAGAGATCGGTTTGGATGTTGTCCTCGAATGATTGGATCAACTCGGGAATTTGCGTGACGACATTTGG
>VGOX01000507.1 GCA_016875755.1 Chloroflexota bacterium | reverse complement strand
AGCACAGGGCTTGAAAGTATTACCGAACGATACAACCAATCACGTTATTCTCATTGAACCGCCGGATGCGGACCCGCATGTCCGGTGGTGTGAGAGGGAGCGGTTAGCCGCCGCTCCCTACTCGATTATTTTATAAATGTCCCATTCCGCAGTTCGCGGATGGTCTCTTCGATCTCTTCGCGGGTGTTCATGACGAAGGGACCGTACGGCACGATGGGTTCTTTGAACGGTGCGCCTGCGATGAGCATAAAGCGGACTCCCGCGTCGCTCTTAACTTCGACCTGCTCGCCATCGTCGGCGAATACCACCATCCTGACGGATTCGACTACCTGACCCGAAAACTCGCCAACACCTTCGAAGACGTATGCGAGCGCCGTGTGTCCGCTGGGGATGGGGAGAATGAAACGGGAACCATGATCCAGCTTCACGTCCATGTAAAGAGGCGCGGCGGCAATTTCACCGACGGGTCCAGTGACGCCGTCCAATGTCCCTGCGACGAGGCGCGTGGTGATGCCATCCTTTTCGACGATAGGAATCTCGCCTGTGGCGATTTCCTGATAGCGCGGTTGACCCATCTTCTGCGCGGCGGGCAGGTTGACCCACAACTGGAAGCCGTAGATGTTGCCGTTCTCACTGCGGCGGGGCATTTCTTCGTGCAGGATGCCGCGCCCGCTGGTCATCCATTGGACGTCGCCTTCGGCGATGGTGCCCATGTTGCCGAGGCTGTCGCGGTGGCGGACGGTGCCTTCGAGCATGTAGGTGACGGTTTCGATGCCGCGGTGCGGGTGGGTGGGGAAGCCGCGGATGGGACCTTCGAGCGGGTTGTTGAAGGCGAAGTGGTCGAAGAGCAGGAAGGGGTCGAATTTGTTGCTGGCGTGCGGACCGAAGGAGCGCCTCAGTAAAACGCCTGCGCCTTCGATGACGAGTTGGGGTTCGATAATGTGGGAAATGGTTCGGTTGTTCATGTGTGTATGGATGAGATGGAAAATATGGATATTACTTTTCTGATAATTGGGCAGGTGTATGGTCTGTGATCTGATGTGCGACGTTTCTGGCGATGTACACCATCCAGCTAATCAATCCAAGATGCAAAACGTCATTTTCGGAGAACCAGATACCATGTTCCCAAAGCATGTCTGTGAAATTAAGAGACAGGTATATGAAATACGCCGCAATGGTAGCGCCCAGCCACAGCCATGTAACCACTAATACCCAATCCATGTGAACCTTGAATTTGGAATAACGCCTGCTGTTCAAGATGAAGAGGGCGAGAATGGTCGGTGCGGTAAAGAGGAGCAATAGCTCAAATGAGATCATAAACTTGTTGAGGAAGGACACGCCGACTCCCACAACAATTGCATACGAAATCATATTCGCAAGTGCATAATACACCAACGCTTTTTGCCAGGTTCCTGTGCAGCACGCGAATGCCCCTGCGATCATCATTGCATTGATGCTTGCAACCGAAAGTAACAGGTAGATGATTTCCCACCAACTTGTCCATGAGCAGAGGTCGCGCCCCGCGCATTTAATTTCATAACTCAATGCCTGATAACTCGTCCCTGCGAACAGCGCCCCAAAACCCCATAGTAGCAAGGCAATTCCCCACCACGTTTGGGATCGGCTGCTCTCTTGTATTCGCAGAAAATATACGCCAACTCCGATGGCTATGATTCCAAGGAGGTAAACGAGAAATGTGGAGCTGGGTTGAACAAGAATAAAATTCACCGTCCCGATCTCAACCTTCGTAAATGGCTGTATGTTCAGCCAGCTTTCAGGCGTTTGCTGCGGAGCGTATGGGATGGTTGCGAGACGGTCGCATCCCGATAGTAATAAAAGGCTGAGACTTGAGAGAAATATTTGTTTCATGGTGATTGCATCCCTGTTTGTAATTTTGTTTTTTCAATAAAATACTGCGTATGCAAAATTGATTTGATGGATGTGCATTAACACAGTAAGCGGTATTTTTTTGGTTGCTAATCTTCCTTCCCAACCTCAAACGGAGTCCAGTCAATATTCGCCTTCTCCATCACGTCGTCCGACTTTCTCATCCCCAATTTTTCATAAAACAGAATCGCCTTATCGTTGACATAGGCGCACAGGACGATATTCTTTTCCCCGCCTGCGAGTTCATGCGCGGTTTCGACGAGGATTTTCCCGATGCCGAGGCGTGCGTAATCTCTATCCACGCCGAGGTCGGTCAGCATCAGCCAGTAGGCAAAGTCGGTCAAGCCGAAACACACGCCGATGATTTTGTTCTCTGCGTTTCTGACCACAAGGCTGACCCGCACATTTTCCACGAGCGTTTTGATACGGTTGATGAAGTCCTCTTTGGGATACTGCTGTCCCAAGTCTGTTCTTGCGAGGAAGTCAATGTATTCTTTGGCGGAAATGCTCTCTTGCTTGAAGTGGAATAATTCACCTTGTAATGTGATCGATTTTTCATATTCTATGGAATTTGCCATAAGAATTTTTTGCTTTCTATTCGGATTCTGGAAATAAAA
>VGOX01000506.1 GCA_016875755.1 Chloroflexota bacterium | reverse complement strand
GCCGTGGTTTCTTTTTTCGTTTTTTCGGCGCGCTGGCTACGCTCCCGGCTGGTTTTCAGCCCAAGTTTTGGCTATTAATGAACGGCTTCTTGCAGAGGACTCACTTCTACATATCATGCGAATTCTTACTGTGATCTATGAATTTCCACCCATCGGCGGCGGCGGCGGACGTGCCGCCTACGATATTTGCCTGGAACTTGCAGCACGCGGACACGATGTGACTGTCCTGACGGCGCATATGCAGGGGCTTCCGCGTGATGAGGTGAAGGATGGTTTTCGCCTAGTGCGGATTCCATCCCTGCGGCGTGAAGCTTTTGTTGCAAGTTTCAGCGCCATGTTGGCATACGATCTTGCTGGGCTTTGGGCTGGTATGGGTTTGATTAGGAAACTACGCCCGGATATTATCCATACCCATTTTGCAGTCCCTTCCGGCGCGCTGGCACGGACGTTGTCAATTCTGACCGGTGTTCCGTACATTTTGACCGCTCACCTTGGCGATGTCCCCGGTGGTGTGCCGGAGAAAACGGGCAGATGGTTCCGCTGGTTGAAGCCGTTCACCAAACCTGTTTGGCAACATGCAAAACGAGTGGTGGCGGTTAGCGAGTTCACCCGTCAATTGGCGCTGACGCATTATCCCGTGGATGTTCAGGTTATTCCCAATGGTGTTGATTTTGATAGCCTAGCGCAAAAGAACATTAAAACAAATACACCACCTCGCCTTGTCTTTGCGGGTCGTTTTGTCTCACAGAAGAATCCGTTGGCGATCATCCGAGTGCTTGCCCAACTCAAGGACCTGTCATGGAACTGCTCCATGCTGGGTGATGGTCCCATGTTTGAGCAGGTGAAACAAGAGATCGAAGTGGAAGGTATGACGGAACGATTTAACCTGGCTGGCTGGGTCACCCCGGAGGAAGTTTTGGATGAATTCTCCAGCAGTGATATTCTCTTCATGCCTTCCTTTTCAGAGGGATTGCCGGTGGTTGGTGTGCAGGCGCTTGCAAAAGGACTTGCCATTGTGGCAAGCCGCATCGGAGGATTTTTGGATTTGGTGGATCATGAATTCAACGGATGCCTGATCGAAGTCCAGGATGAGGTGATGTTTGCGAATGTTCTGCGTGGATTAATCTCGGATCCGGACCAGTTGTTGAAATTCCGCCGCGCTAGCTTGGAGAAGGCGCACTCTTTCGATGTAAAGAAAATTGTAGATCAGTACGAACTGCTATTTCAGGATGTGTTGAATGACGAATAAGGTTATTGCTACAATTGTGGGTGCTCGCCCGCAGTTCATAAAATCTGCGCCAGTTTCACGCGCGTTGGCCGGACATTTCCGTGAGATCTTGATCCACACGGGACAGCATTATGACCACGGCATGTCCGATGTGTTTTTTGAAGAGATGAACATACGCAAACCGGACTTTAATCTCGGCGTTGGCGGGGGACCGCAGGGCGAACAGACGGGTCGAATGTTGATTGAGATCGAAAAGGTGTTTGCAGCGGTCAAGCCGAATTGCGCGCTGGTTTATGGGGATACCAACTCCACGCTGGCGGGGGCATTGTCGGCGGCAAAGGCTGGGATTCCACTGGCGCATGTGGAGGCAGGTTTGAGATCCTATAACCGGGCGATGCCCGAAGAGATCAACCGCGTGCTGACCGATCATGTGTCCACGTTTTTGTTTTGCCCCACGGATGTGTCTGTAGCAAATCTTGAAAAGGAAGGGATTTCCCGCGGCGTCCACCAAGTAGGCGATGTAATGTATGATGCCTTGCTTCATAATTTGGAACTGGCACGCGGCAGATCGCAGATTCTTCCACGCCTTGGACTGAAGCCAGGCGGGTACGCATTGGCGACCGTACATCGCGCTGCCAATACAGATGACCGCAACCGCATGCATTCGATCCTGGAGGGGTTTGCGAATCTAAAGACCCGGGTCGTCTTCCCTGTCCATCCGCGGACGCGCAAGATGATGCAGGAGTGGGGCATGTCGGTACATTCCAATGTGCTCTTGATCGAACCGGTGGGCTATTTCGATATGCTTATTTTGCAGGAAAATTCGAATTGCATTTTGACCGATTCGGGCGGCATACAAAAGGAAGCATATTTGCTGGGCGTGCGCTGTATTACCTTGCGCGAAGAAACGGAATGGGTGGAAACTGTCGCCGCAGGTTGGAATCGCCTGGTGGGAGTGGATACGCAGAGTATCGTTGAAACTCACGCGGCCTGGCAGCCGCAGACGGAGCGCCCGCCACTGTACGGCAATGGGCATTCTGCTGAAAAGATTTGCAGGATACTTATCTCTTCGCTTGAATAACAGAACTTGACACGGGGCGATTTTTATGCGAGAATTCATTTTCTGAATGCTCAACTATGACCACCGAAATCAAACAGCACGAATACGCCCTGCTTGATGAGATCGCGCAGGATTCCATGGTGACCCAAGCCAGCCTTTCCAAGAGGCTGGGCATTGCTGTAGGCAGCGTCAACTGGTATATCAAACGGTTGATTGG
>VGOX01000505.1 GCA_016875755.1 Chloroflexota bacterium | reverse complement strand
TACCGAACGATACAACCAATCACGTTATTCTCATTGAACCGCCGGATGCGGACCCGCATGTCCGGTGGTGTGAGAGGGAGCGGTTAGCCGCCGCTCCCTATTCGATTAGCCTCCAGTGGGGAGACGATTTTCCAAAGTGTCGTTGAAGAGTTTTTCGTGCTCTTCGGAAGCTGATTTGATGGATTTGCGGCGGACCTTGCTGCGTCCTTTTGCTTTTTCCAACGCTTCCTGCCAGGCGATCTGCATGGCAGTGTACTGCGGTTCGTTGGTAACATCCTTTTCCATCTCGTAGGATTCTTCTTCCTTCTTGCCTTTGCGCTTACCCTTACCCTTGCCTTTGCGCTCTTCGCGTTCGGGTTGGAATTCTTCGACTACTTCAGCTTGCAGAGCCTTCATGCTCAGGCGGATCTGCCGCTTGCGGCGGTCTACATCGAGAACCTTCGCTTCGATCTCTTCGCCTTCCTTGAGGACTTCGCTGGCGGTTTTGACGTAGCCATGGGTCAATTCGCTGACGTGGATGAGACCGGGACGTTCTGCACCGAAATCTACAAAAGCGCCGTAGGTTTCAAGGCGAACAACCTTGCCTTTGACGATCAGGTCAGGCTGGATTTCCTTCCACTCGAAGGTAAGGGGTTCGATCATGGTCAGTTCAATGCGGTCCTTGCGGACGCGTTTGACCCAGACTTCGACTTCCTGTCCTTCTTTTACAACATCTTCCACTTTGTTGATTTCATTCTGGCTGAGTTGTGAGATGTGGATGACACCGGGTAAGTTTTGTCCGATGTCCACAAGCGCCCCCGCAAGTGTGGTCTTCAATATTTTGCCGGTAAGTTTCGTTTTTGGTTCGAGCGCAACGGCGGGCGCATTGTCAGGTGTAGCCATAATTTTTCTCCTACTGTTTGAAATAATGCCGAAAAAAGATTATACCTGTCTGACATAAAACCGTCAATGCGGAGAACGGATATTCTCTAAAAGCGTTGGTGTCCTGTAAAGCTAACGTCCAGATATTGTTGCCATTCTGCCATCTTCTGATTTCCACTTGCCGATTACGACACTGCTGTGTATAATCTCACATCCAAAAGCAATGATGGGAACGAGTAAATCTGTCGAAACGGGCAGCGAGTCCGAGGTTAGGTGTGAAGCGGATACGCGTAGACGGTTGAAAATCCTCCCGAAGCTGTGAACTGAAATTAGCCGAATCGTCCGATGGTCAAATGGTCGGGTAGTCGCTGAAAGTAAGTGAGCCGAGTTTGTTCCCCGTTATCGGAACAGGGTGATGATTGTCATCCAATGAGTGTCCATCTTCGGATGGAAATCAGAGTGGTACCGCGTGAGCCTTGCTCTCGTCTCTGTTTGAGATGAGAGTTTTTTATTTAATTTCATGTCGTTGCGAGGAGGGTGGAACCCGACGAAGCAACCTCCCGTGACGTGGAGATTGCTTCGTCGGCAAAGAACGCCTCCTCGCAATGACAGAATCAAGGAGTAAGAATGTTCAAAACAGTCAACCCCAAACTCGATGTGCCCGCGATGGAAGAAGCCGTGCTGAAAATGTGGAAGAAGCACGAGATCTTCAAGAAGACCAGCGAGCAGCGACAAGGCAAACCCGAATATGTCTTTTATGAAGGACCGCCGACCGCCAATGGCCGCCCCGGTGTGCATCATGTGCTGGCGCGCGCCTTCAAAGATATGTTCCCGCGTTACAAGATCATGCGCGGGTATCACGTCTCACGCCGCGGCGGCTGGGACACGCACGGCTTGCCCGTTGAGATCGAAGTGGAAAAGCAGCTCGGCTTCACCAACAAACAACAGATCGAAGAATACGGCATCGACAAGTTCAACGAACTCTGCCGAAAATCCGTTTTTACCTACATCCAGGAGTGGGAGAAACTCACCGACCGCATCGCCTTCGGTGTGGATCTCGACACGGCCTACGTCACCTACACCAACGACTATATCGAATCGGTGTGGTGGATCTTGAAGAACTTCTGGGAGAAGGACCTGCTCTTCAAGGGATACAAGATCGTGCCGTATTGCCCGCGCTGTGGAACGCCTCTCTCTGACCATGAAGTTGCTCTCGGCTATGACGATGCGACCGACCCCTCGGTTTTTGTGCGCTTCCCGCTTGCCGACAAGCCCGATACGTACCTGCTCGTGTGGACGACCACCCCGTGGACGCTGCCCGCCAACGTAGCTGTCGCCGCGCACCCTGATGTGGACTACGTCACCGTGGAGCGCGAGCACGATGGCACAACCGAGAAACTGATCCTTGCCAAAAACCTGCTCGAAAAAGTATTCCGCGGCGAGGAAGTGAAAGTGATCGATTCGTTCAAAGGCAAAAAGTTGAAGGGACAGAAATACAATCCGCTGTTTTCCTTCGTGCCGGTGGATAAGCCTGCTCATTATGTCGTGCTGGGCGATTTCGTCACCACTGATGATGGTACGGGGCTGGTACACCAAGCGCCCGCCTTCGGCGCGGAAGATATGGAAATGGCGAAGCAGTATGACCTGCCCGT
>VGOX01000504.1 GCA_016875755.1 Chloroflexota bacterium | reverse complement strand
TGAGCATTATGGCAGAGATTTTAATGCTACGAGACAAAGGGTCTGGCAAACAGATGAAAGGGTGAAACGAATCGGGGCGGGGTTCGTAGAGAAATAGGATAAACGGTTCTTGACCAACCTATTAGTTAGACTATAATCAAACCGTTATTTTCAAAAGGAGAGAAACCATGGCTAGAATTTTTGATGTCATTGAATACAACAAGGAAATGACCGATGAGATCGTCCACCGCTTTCCAGAGGAAGGCATTGGCGATTATCGTGTCGGCTCGCAGGTGATCGTTCGCGAAAGCCAGAGCGCAGTCTTCTTCCGTGACGGTAACGCTCTGGATGTGTTCGGACCGGGGCGTCACACGATCGCCACTGCGAACATTCCGATGCTGATCGATCTGATCGGCAAGGCGTTCAATGACCGCACCCCCTTCCCTGCGGAAGTGTATTTCGTCTCCCGCAAGGAATTTGCGAATAAGAAATGGGGTACCCCCCAGCCGATCATCGTCCGTAACCCGGGCATGGGTTTGGGTGTGGCGCTCCTGCAAGGATTTGGCACGTACTCCTTCCAAGTGAAGGACCCGCAACAGTTCGTGACCCAGACCGTCGGTGTGCAGCACACCTACCGCACCTCTGATATCGAAGAACGCCTGCGCACCATGCTGCTTTCCAAACTTCAGGATGCGCTTGGTGAAACCGCCGCGAAGAATTCTGTTCCCGAAATAATCGGCCTGACCGAGGAACTCGGTGCAGCCGTCCGCGCGAAGGCACAGCCTGATTTCGAAGCCATCGGTCTGACGCTCAAGACTTTCTATATTGGCAACCTCAAGCCGAGCGAGAAATCGGCCCAGGAACTGCGCGACATGGGCATGCTCGATATGTCAACCTACACTCAATTGCAGGCCGCAGATGCGATGCGCGATGCCGCGAAGAACGAAGGCGGCGGAGCAGGTCTCACTGCTGGAATCGGCGCTGGTATGGGCATCGGCAACATCATGGGACAAGCCTTGCAGGGTGGTTACCAACAGCCTCAGCAGGGTCAATCTGGCGGGGGCGCGCAAGCCGCCGCTGGCATACCCGATGTGATGACTCCCTCGGAAGCCGCTGCGATTATGAAGGTCTCCGAAGAGGATGTGAAAGCCGCCATCGAAGCAGGTGACTTGAAAGCCAAGAAACTCGGCAGCGCATATCGCATCAGCAAAGCTGCATTGGAAGAGTTTTTGAAGGGATAATTTTTAGAAATTAGCTGTTAGTAAAAGAGACTTTCCGTTGGAAAGTCTCTTTTACTATTATTTTTCGGGAGCACACTATTTTGTGGCGCTTAAGCCCATGATGCCATATGATTTTCTATTCCAATTCAGCAAGAACCTCGGGGAGGGCATCCAACACGTCACTTGCGAGGACTGAAGCGGTTGTGCGAAGCACATCGGCAGCAAGCAAGCCTGCTTGCGCATGGATGAATGCGCCTGCAACAGCCGCATCGTACGCGTCCAGACCCTGAGCGCAGAGACCAACGATCAAGCCAGCCAACACGTCACCTGTGCCTGCACGGGCTAGGGCGGGCGTGGCAACAGGGATGACAGCAATGCGTCCATCCGGTGCGGCAATGATGGTAAAAGCACCTTTCAAGACAACAACGTGCCCCCATTCCTGTGCATACTTGCGGGCGATCTCTTCTCGGTCAGATTGAATTTCTTCTTTCGATAAACCTGTCAGCATAGACATTTCGCCCGGGTGTGGGGTTAGCACGGCAGGCGTATGAATTTTTTTATGCCAATCTTTGATCTGGGCAACATGCCGCAATCCATCTGCATCGACGACAAGGGGAATCTTGATGGACGGGATCAGGCTTTCCACAAACTTTTGCGTGGCGTATTTATCGCCAAGCCCTGGACCGACTAGAATCGCGGTGGCGCGTGCAAGGTACGCCGACACTTGATCGGCGGCATGCTCGCAGATAAAGCCGTGTTCATGACGAAGCAGAATCCATGTCGCTTCGGGGAGGTGGCCTGCCAGCGCGGCATGCAGAGGCTCAGGAACAGCCAGCGTCACCAAGCCTGCGCCAATGCGATAAGCAGCTTTCGCAGCGAGCAATGCCGCACCTGTGTACGAGGTGGAACCAGCCGTCACGAAGGCAGTACCAAACGTCCCTTTGTGCGAAGCGGGGGTACGCTCCGGCAGCAGCGCAGAAATCATGTCCCAATCCGCGACATCAGATTGAACGGCAGTCCATGAATATAAATTATCAGGTAAACCAATATCCACCACATCCAATTCGCCAATCAATTCAAAAGCAGGCAGGTGATGCAGGCCGCGCTTTACCGCCGCCATTGTGATGGTGAGGTCGGCAGGGATGGTCTCTTCGGCAGCCGCGCCGGTATCACAATCCATGCCCGATGGGCAATCGACAGCGACGACAAAGGGCGGCAGATCGTATTCGGATAAAAGCAAGTTCGTATATTGAAGGACGCGCGCCGCCTCTTCCTTAAGCGGAAGTTTGATACCCGTCCCAAGCAGCCCATCCAA
>VGOX01000503.1 GCA_016875755.1 Chloroflexota bacterium | reverse complement strand
AGCGCTCGAGTTGCTCCTCAGCATTGCTCTACGCGAAGCGTCTGTTAGGCAATCGAGATTCTATCACCCGTTCTTTGCGGAAAACAAAAATGGGCTACTTTTCGTTTATAAAGTGGTCCCCTTTTCGATAATAATTTTAATGTCGGTTCTTTCAAAGTGGGTACTTTTTCGTTAATAAAATGGGCACTTTTTCGCTTGTAAAAAACAACCAAACGCTGCGGTCGCAAACGCATTTGTCCTGACCTTCTGCGAATGGCACCTGTCTCCATCAATTCTTCTGCCTGGCGGATATCGCTTTCCTGTCCTGGCGTGAGCAAAAACGTGATCAATCTGCCTGTACCTTCACAGCGAAAGTGGATTTTGGTGCTAAATCCACCGCGACTACGCCCTAAAGCCTCTTGTTCTGCGCTACTTTTTTTGCCCCCGCTGCATGCTGGTGGGCTCGCACCGTTGTGGAGTCGATGAAATGGATTTCCCAATCCACATTGCTCTCCACGTCTAACGCAGTCTGCAGCTCGGCAAACATCTTGTCCCAGACGGCTGACTTGCGCCAACGCTGGAAACGGCTGTAGATGGTTGTCCATTTGCCATACCGTTCTGGCATATCTCGCCAGGGTGCTCCGGTTCTCAGCACCCATAAAATGCCATTGAGGAGTTGCCGATGTTCTTGTGCAGGTCGTCCACGTTTCGTTTTTGCTTTCGGGAGCAACGGTTCCAGTCGCTCCCATTGTTCATTAGTTAGGTCGCCACGGTTTCCCATGTCGGCCAGTTTAACCACTTTTTTGCATTTTGCATACAGACCCTAAATGTTCTGCTGGAGGACGAATGCATCGGTGAACATGTACTCTTCGGCACCGATTATTACATGGTGGAACGTGAGAAAGTCAGCGAGAAGGAAGTTTCAATCGGCTTACGCGCCCACCTTGGCGAGAAATTATATTTTCAGATCGCTTATGATAATCCGCGCAATTATTTGTACGAGACCGAAAGGGCCAGGAAACAAGCGCCCAAAACAAGAGGGAAAACTGTACGGAAATAATCACGCTCAAAATAGCCACCCTCAAATGGGGCAAGCCTTATAATTGGCAATCTCCAATTGAGGAACTCTGTGAACAAGCCAAAACTTCTTCCCTATCTCGAAGCCCTGTTTGCCGTCGTAGTTTGGGGCGCGTCATTTATCGCTACAAAGATCGCCGTCGGACAAATCTCCCCCATTGCCGTGGTTTGGTTGCGTTTCGCCATGGGGCTTCCAATACTCATGGCAGCCGTGATCATGCGCAAGCAATTCGCCTTCCCAAAAGGGAATGAATGGCTGTATTTTGCCCTGCTTGGTTTTTTGGGCATCTCCTTTCACCAATGGCTGCAATCGAATGGATTACAAACATCTGAAGCCACTACCACCGCGTGGATCGTCGCCACATCCCCAGCTTTTATCGCCATCCTTGGCTGGTTAACACTCAAGGAAAAACTCACCCTAACCCAAACATCGGGCATCGTGTTTGCCATGCTTGGCGTGTTGATCGTGGTCAGCAAAGGTGATCTCGGCAGTCTTTCCATTGGGCAATTTGGCACAACAGGCGATGTACTCATCCTCATCAGTTCCGTCAACTGGGCGGTGTTTTCCATCCTCTCGCGCTACGGGTTGAAACGCCATCCATCCACACGTATGACATTTTGGGTCATGACCATCGGCTGGATGATCACGTCCGCCGCATTCTTCGCACAAGGCAAAACCGCAGAACTCGCCCTGCTTGACACACACGGTTGGTGGGCAATGATCTTCCTCGGCATCTTCACTACAGGTTTGGCGTACATCGCCTGGTTCGATGCACTCAGTCAGCTGCCCGCCGCACAAACAGGCGCGTTCCTTTTTATTGAACCTCCCACCAGCATGATCGTGGCAGCCATCATTTTGAACGAAGCCATTACATGGGCATCCTTACTTGGCGGCGCAGTCATTCTGGCGGGCGTATGGCTGGTGAACAGGCAAGGATAAATTGATGAAATCAAGAACAACCCCAGGCGCAAATAATGATAAAACCGAGAGCGGTTATCTTTTGAAGATTCCCAGCGGGGACGATTCTGCCTACCGCTTCGCACAGATCGACGATTATTTCGGACTCTCCCGCCGAAATTTTCCGCATCACTCTTTAACGTTGAGCATGAGAGCCAGAACCTCAGCTTTTCCCCTGCCCGGAACATGGGGCTTCGGGCTGTGGAACGACCCGTTCGGCATGTCGCTTGGATTTGGCGGAAAGCGATGGCAACTCCCCGCCCTGCCAAATGCAGCATGGTTCTTCGGAGCATCGAAAGACAATCACCTATCGTTCAGCGACAAGCCTGCGCAGGGATTTCTCGCGCAAAGTTTCCAGTCGCCGAAATTTCACCCTCTGCTATTTCCAACAGGTCTGGTATTCCCCTTTTCACGCAAGGCGACGAGAAAATTATTAAGCAAGATCATCGCGGAAGATTCATCCGCTATCAGCGTGGATGCAACTCAATGGCACAACTACAGGCTCGAGTGG
>VGOX01000502.1 GCA_016875755.1 Chloroflexota bacterium | reverse complement strand
GCAACATACCAGCGGCGTTGCTGTTCATCCAAACGGCTGAGTAGCACGTTCATCTGATGATGGATTGCCCATTCGGCATTTTCTCGGTTCACAAGACAATTTGCACATTGGCATTCGTGGATATTGGTTGGCATTCGATCTGTCCTGATTTGGATTTGACCAACAATTTTACCTGCCAACAAACCTTAACAAACCATTCTGCGGAGTAATACTTTTACAAGCGCTTAGTGACACTTCGTGACCCTTTGTGGTGATTTTAGAAAACGGTCAATCCCCCAACAAATCCGACAGAAAACCAAACAAGCCGCCATCCTCGTCATCGTCCTGCTCGGGCTGGTCACTGGCGACGATGCCGCTTTGCCCGTTGATGAGCAGCAGGTGCTCGCGTCCGCCAAAGGGAATCTCGGTCAGCCACACAGGCAGCAGGTTGAGTTTGAAGGAGGAGACCAGCATGCCCGCCGAAGAGGTGTGGATGATGTTGATACTGCCCAGCCTGACGGAAAGGTCACGCTTCAATTCGTTGTACGCGCGGCTGCGGGCGTCGAGCGAGGCATCTCCCATCGGGACGTCGTAGATCTCCGCGGGCCACGAGGCGAGAAAGCGCGCGTCGTAAGGCTGGAGCGAGGTCAACTCAAAGGTGGGAATCAGCTTCGAGAAAACAGCAGACAACTTGCGGGAGGCGGGCAGCGGCAGGTCATCCACCAGCACGGGGTATTTGTCACTGATGCGCACCACCTTGCGTTCGCGTTTGCTGCTGAACGGGTTGTCTTCATATTCCACGACCTCGCCCGTGTAATCGAGCGTGCCGCCGATGTCGAAGGTCCACAACGGCAGGTACAACCCGCGCGGAAGTTCGACCTGCTTTTCAGGTTTGATGCCTTCGCGCTCCACCCACTGCACAAACAATTGCACGGCGCGCTTCTGGTCGAAGGCATGCGGAATGATCGCATCGGGCGCGAGCAGGTCTTTCGAGTTTTCAAGCTGCACCACATGCGGCGAATCACAGTTGGCACAATTGGCGGAAATTTGTTTGGGCGGCAGAATGAACTCCGCGCCGCAGCCATTGCAATGAAAAGCCTGTTCCTGCAGCGGTTTGCCGTGTCCCTTCATGGTCGCCATCGCCACGATGAAATCCTGTTCCACGTCGGGGTTTGCACCTGCGCCGAGGGCATGTCCGCGCGTGCAATAATCACAAACGAGCGAACTGCCGTCGGGCGCGAACGCCATGCGTCCGCCGCACTTGGGGCACATGAAACGGTCGGCGTCGGCGCTGCGCAATCCATCGGGCGCGGCGGGCAGACGGTCGGGGTTGACCACATCATCCGCTTTGAGCTTGCCGTCCAGGATCGCCAGCGCGCGCCGCGCGCGGGTATGATGCAGGTCATGCGAAAGGCAGTTCTCCAACGCCTTGCGTTTTTCGGCGGCATCGTCGAGCACTTCGCTCATCCAAAACCATGCCTCGGCCAGCACATCATGCGAACCCGCCATGTAAATGGCGCGGTCCAGATAGCGGCGGGCAGTGCCTTTCTCCCCCGCCTTCGCTTCGATAATTCCACTGCGTAAAAGTTCTTTTGAATAAGCGTTGCTCAACTCGTCCTCACCATTGCATCCGTCATCTTCGCCGTGCGCGCCATCTCCTTCACATCATGCACACGGATGATGTCCGCGCCGCGTGTAATGCCCACCGCCACCGTTGCGGCAGTCCCTTCAATGCGCTGGTCGGGCGGCAGGTCCAATGTAAACCCGATAAATGATTTGCGCGAAGTCCCCAGCAGGATGGGATACCCCAGCGAGCGGATCTCTCCGAGTCGGTTGATCAGCTCGAGGTTATGCTCGCGCGTCTTTCCAAAACCGATGCCTGGGTCGAGCAAGATGACATTTTCCCCCACCCCGGCATTCTTTGCAATCTCCACACTGACTAGTAATTCGCGTTTCACATCTTCGAGCAGGTCGGCATATTCCGCGCCGAGATACGTCCCGCCCAATTTTTCGCGCACTTCCACGCTGGCAGGGTTGCTGCGGTTGTGCATCAGGATCACCGGCGTTTTGTACTTCGCCGCCACAGACGCGATCTCAGAGTCCGCGCGAAAGCCCCAGACATCATTGACGATCTGCGCCCCCGCACGAATCGCCGCCTCTGCCACGCTGGCTTTGTAGGTATCTATCGAAATGATCGAATTGGGGAATTTTTTATGCAGCGCTTCAATGACGGGAATGACCCGTTCCATCTCTTCCTCTGCATTCACCGGCGCAGAGCCCGGGCGGGTCGATTCGCCGCCCACATCCAGAATATCCGCGCCGTTGTCGAGAAAGTCCGCTGCCTGTTTTACTGCAAAGTCAACCGCATCCCCTTTGGCGATGATGCCGTCCCCCGAAAACGAATCGGGAGTCACATTCAAGATTCCCATCACATACGTGCGGGAACCCCAATCGAATGTAAAACTCCCGATCTGCAGGGTTGGTGATTTCATACGGGTGCGTTTCATTTGAGTTGAAAGTCAAGCATCACTCTGGTAAAGTGAGTTTGA
>VGOX01000501.1 GCA_016875755.1 Chloroflexota bacterium | reverse complement strand
ACGTTTACTCCCCAAGTCCTTGATTGCATTGGGCTTCGCTGCTTGTTGCCAACTCGCCCGACTTGGATAGCCTCTTACGTGCTTCGTATTCCTCAAACCGCAGTTTTGCTTCCGGCTTCCTCCAGACCCTGCCTCGCGACAACGCCCTTGCCTTCCGCTAATGGTTGGTGCAATCAACCTCCATAAGGGTCTTTCACCCTCTAGCCAACGCCCATGCTGGGCGCACAACAAAAAGTCCCAAAGCTCAACTTCGGGACTTTTTATCTATTCTTTATTACTCAACACACAACTTACTCTTCCTTCTTCGCTTCCATTTCCTTCTTATGTGCTTCGATGATCGGGCCTGCAATGTGCGTTGGCACCGTATCGTAGTGATCGAATTCCATGGTGAAGTAACCGCGTCCGCCTGTAATGGAGCGGATCTGTGTTGTGTATTTCAGCATTTCCGCCATCGGCACATGCGCAACAATGACCGTGCTTCCATGCTCGGCGTCGGTACCTTGCACGCGTCCGCGGCGGGCGTTCAAGTCACTCATCACATCACCCATGTGGGCGTCTGGCGTTGTGATGCGCACATTCATGATCGGCTCGAACAACACGGGGCCTGCTTCCAATACGGCGAGCTTGAAGGCTTCACGCCCTGCAATTTCGAACGCCACAGGTTTCGAATCCACTTCGTGTTCCTTGCCGTCATAGACAGTCACACGCACGTTGCTCATGGGGTATCCTGCAAAGGCACCTTTTTCCATCGTGGCGCGGATACTTTTTTCAATGGGGGGCAAATAAGAACGGGAGAGATTCATACCGACCAGCGCATCGGTAAAATCAAAATCACCTTCCATGTACGGCTCAATGCGCAAATGCACTTCACCAAACTGACCTGCGCCGCCCGATTGCTTTTTATGACGGTATTGACCAGAAGCTTTTCGCGTAATACCTTCGCGATAGGGAACCTTAGGCTCATGGGTCACAATGCCCACCTGAAATTTTGTCTGGGCGCGGTGGACAGCTACATCAATATGCTGGTCACCCATGCCTTGTAAAACGGTTTCATGGGTCGTATTATCGTTCTGCCATGTAAGCGTCATATCTTCTTCACACAGGCGGGTCAGCGTTGAGGAGATCTTCGCTGCATCTGCTTGTGTCTTCGGCGAGATGGCTACACGATACAACGCAGCGGGGAATTTCGGCTGCTCAATCGTGAGGGGATGTCCTTTTTCGCAGAAGGTATCACCTGTGGAGGTCGCGTTCAATTTCGAAACGGCTGCAATATCCCCAGCATGGACCACTTTGGTGGGAATCGCTTCTTTTCCACGCTGGAAGTGGAGACCAGCCATACGCTCGTCTGCACCCTTGTTCTGGTTCCACACATGCCCATCGGCTTGAATGGAGCCTGATACCACACGGAAGTAGGTCATCTTGCCGACAAACGGGTCAGCCGTGGTCTTCCAAACATATGCGGCAAGCGGCTCAGTGTCGGAGGGTTTCAATTTCTCTTCGCCATCTTTGCCTTGCGCCACACGTTTGGGGCCGTTCAACGGGGAGGGCAGCAAATCGATGATGTCATTGAGCAGGGCAACAGCACCGATCTCATGTCCGCCAGCCGCACAGAACACAGGGACAAAACTTCCAGCGTAGACAACATCTTCAAGTCCGCGAACCATCTCATCGTCTGTGAGAGAGCCGTTTTCGAGGTACTTTTCCATCAACTCGTCTTCGCCTTCAGCGGCGGCTTCCACAAGATCAAAGTGAGCTTTATCCGCTGCTTCCTTGAGGTCATCAGGGATATCGGCGGTGGTCTTGCCGTCTCCCAAATAGGATTTCATGCCGATAATATCGACTACGCCCTTGAAATTATGTTTCTCACCAATGGGCAGATGCACCTTGATGGCGCGCTTGCCATGTGCGCGGACAAATTCCTCAATCTGGGCATAGATCTTTTCAAAGTCGGCATTATCACGGTCCATTTTGTTGATAACCATGAAACGCGGCAGGTTAAATTGGTCGGCGTAACGCCAGGCCAGTTCAGTGCCTACTTCGATGCCTGCAACGGCATCCACTAAAATAACCGCGCCATCAGCCACACTCAAGGCGGAAATCATTTCGCCTACAAAGTCGGTGTAGCCTGGCGCGTCTAAAATATTGATCTTATGATCGCGGTGCTCAATTGGGATAACGCTGGTGTAAATGGAGATATTGCGTCGGTGCTCTTCATCATCATAGTCAGATGCCGTGGTTCCATCATCCACTTTCCCTAGACGGGTGGTCGCTCCTGATACATGAAGGAACGCTTCAGCCAGCATCGTCTTGCCTGCGCCCCCATGCGACACCAGCGCAACGTTACGAAGAAACTCGGTGGTATACTCTTTCATCGGAAAAAGCCCTTCCTATAAGTTGTAGGATGTAAAGCGTTGCTCGATTGTAAAAGAACTGGCATGAATTGTCAAAGTGTGAACGTCATGCCTTAAATATGACTTTTACGACCTTTTCTCTATTGAGGGTCCATTGAATCTTATTACCAACATATATT
>VGOX01000500.1 GCA_016875755.1 Chloroflexota bacterium | reverse complement strand
TCCAGACCCTGCCTCGCGACAACGCCCTTGCCTTCCGCTAATGGTTGGTGCAATCAACCTCCATAAGGGTCTTTCACCCTCTAGCCAACGCCCATGCTGGGCGCACATCAAAAAGGTCAGGCGATATGCCTGACCTTTTGTTTTGGCGTGAATTACATGCCGTTGTCGCTATCCTTCGCGGAGTAACCAGGACCACTCTTGAAGAAATCGTAGTTCGGCTGGGTGTCGGCGGTGAGGTCGACCACTTCGCCAGCTTCGAGTTTTTTGGTGGTTTCCAAAACAACCTGAACGCCGTGGTGATTGGTGCCTTCGTAGTGACCAGTGAGCCCGAGCTTGTTGATGTATTCGCCGCCTTTGGCTGTGTAGGCCGCAGGGACTTCATCTTCAGGGAAGATGGCAGCGAAGGGGCATTCGGGGACGCACGCGCCGCAGTCGATGCAGGTGTCGGGGTCGATATAGACCATGGGCCATTCGGCAACAGGCTGGCCGGGCACGATACATTCGACGGGGCAAACTTCGATGCAGCCGCGATCGCGGACGCAAAGGCTGGTAATAATGTGGGTCATGGGAATTTTCTCCTTGTGAGATGATGGACAAACAAGATGGGTCTATTATATCTATGTTTATTCTCATGACAAGGTGTAATTAAGTCTAAATGGTCAGGAGAGTCAAAAAAGTCGAACGGGTCTGAATTCAGACCTGTTCGACTTTTAGATTTGCAGGACGGGTTCGACCGATTACGCGAACTTCGCGGCAACCGCATCCCAGTTGATGACATTCCAAAAGGCGGTGATGTAATCGGGACGGCGGTTCTGGTAGTTGAGGTAGTAGGCATGTTCCCACACATCGATGCCGAGGATGGGGGTCAAGCCGTCAGCCAGCGGAGTGTCTTGATTGGCGGTGGAGACCACAGCGAGGCCGCTGCCCTTTTTGACGAGCCAGGCCCAGCCAGAGCCGAAGCGAGTGGTGGCGGCGGTGGTGAATTCCGCTTTGAAGTTGTCAAAGGAAGTGAAGGAAGCGTCGATGGCTTTGGCAAGATCGCCTTTGGGAGCGCCGCCTGCGTTGGGTCCCATGATCTCCCAGAACAGGTTGTGATTGTAGGTGCCGCCGCCATGATTGCGGATCACACCGCGCACACCTTCGGGGACGGCGTTCAGGTCGCTGAGCATGGCTTCGAGAGATTTACCCTGCAATTCGGGGGTCTTTTCGACAGCAGCGTTCAGGTTGGTGATGTAGGTCTGGTGGTGTTTGGTGTGGTGGATTTCCATCGTACGGGCGTCGATATGGGGTTCGAGCGCATCATACGCATAAGCGAGTTTGGGAAGTTCAACAGCCATTGGAGTTCTCCTTCAAGTTGGTTTGAGTTGGTCAAATCATTTTAACCCGCCTCCCCCGATGGCGCAAGAATAAATCTAATTTTTATACAAATATCTTATAAATTTGACCATTCCCTGTAATTACGAGCCGCCGATCTTGCCTTTGGGCGGCGAAGCAATCCCAAGCATAATTTTGAGATCACCTGGGATTGCTTCGGACACGAACAAGTGCGTCCTCGCAATGACAGGTTTACAAAGTTACTACTTATTCTTCAACAAGCCGCCGAGCAGGCCTGCGGCATCATCCAAACCAATACCGTCGCTCAGGTCTACATTGCCTTCGAGAATGGCATCGAACTGACCGGCGACATTGGGCGGGAGCTT
Organism: Chloroflexota bacterium; assembly: GCA_016875755.1. Classification (GTDB taxonomy): domain Bacteria; phylum Chloroflexota; class Anaerolineae; order Anaerolineales; family Villigracilaceae; genus Villigracilis. Next base: position 860 of record VGOX01000500.1, on the reverse strand, counting down.
CTTCTTCACAAATTCGAGCACCACATCCACGGCCATTTCGGCCTGCGCCTGGGGAATCTTCACCTTCTTTGTAACCAACCCCGCAATTTCTGTTTTGATGTTTGACATTGTTTATCTCCTTTTTGTTTTGATGAACGAAATGTAGCATACCTTACCCATACTGACAAGTTTTCCCCCGTCGGCACACTTTGCGGTACACTCGGCGGAATTATGGATACCCGTACCCGCCTCTTGCTGCCAGTTGCGCTGATCATTGCCATCCTGGCAGTTTCCACCGCCAGCATTTTCATCCGTTATGCACAAGGTGATGGAGCGCCGTCGCTGGTGATCGCTGCCCTGCGGCTGACCTTTGCGACCTTGCTGCTGGCTCCGCTGGCGCTCACCCGTCATTGGGATGAAATCAAACGCCTCGACCTGCGCGGACGCCTGCTCGCGGTTTTCTCGGGCATTTTCCTCGCTGTACATTTCGCCACGTGGATATCGTCGCTGGAATATACGAGTGTGGCGAGCTCGGTGGTCTTTGTCAGCACGGGACCGTTATGGGTGGCATTGCTCTCCCCGATGTTATTGAAAGAACACCTGCCGCGGACGGCGCTCGTCGGGTTGGCGCTGGCTTTGGTCGGCGGGACCGTGATCGGGTTGTCTGATGCGTGCGTTTGGAACGATGGCGGACTCGCCTGCCCATCCCTCTCCGATGCCATGCAGGGACGCGCCATGTGGGGCAACGTCCTCGCGCTGGTCGGCGCACTGACCGTGACGGGGTATCTCATCATCGGGCGAAAACTGCGTCCGCAAATGTCTTTGGTGGCGTATATTTTTCTGGTGTATGGCATGGCGGCGACCTCACTGCTGGTCTTCAT
>VGOX01000499.1 GCA_016875755.1 Chloroflexota bacterium | reverse complement strand
TCAAAACGGCTATGGTATGATTCATCTCGGTAATGGTGTTGTGGAATTTCTTTTTCGCAAAACAAGATTACCACGCTTTACACCATTACCTCTCTTCTTTGCCATTTCCAGTTAGCGGAAACTAAAGTTATTTCGGATTTGACAATCAGTTCTTCCCACCATTGGTGGCGACTCTTGCAACGCTTACCGTCATTGGCATACTCTGGCTGGTCTATCGCTACAACCTCATCATGACCACCTTCCGCGAAGGCATGACCGTGATTGGAAAAATCCTTGACCTCGAAACGATCAAGTCCACCTCCAGCAAAGGCGGGCGCCGCTATTCGTATTATGGGAAGTTTGCCTACACAGTTCAGGGGGAACTGTATGAGATTCGGATGCGCATCGCGGACAATCCGCACCTGATGGGTCTCAGCAAAGGCGGCAATATCGAACTCGTCCTACACGAGGAAAAACCCAAGACCATTTTCATCAAGATGCTGTATCTTCCGTAACGTGGAATGAGCAACCTCCCTTCCCACACGCTGCTTCAAGTCATCTCCACCGATTATCTCGCGCAGAATTTTTTCGTGATGATCTTCGTAGGCTGGGCGTTCTATATCATTGACCCGTTGTTCAGCGGCAAGACCTCGACCTTTCTTTTGATTTTCGCCCTGATTCTCACTCCTATCGGGTTACTGACCTTTTTCTGGCGTTACAACCTGATTTGTTCCACCATCGTCAATGGTATGGAAGTGACAGGGAACATCACAGAAATCGAAACGATCTCCACAAACAGACGTAGGGAATACCGCATCCTGCATTACGAGTACAATATCAACGGGCAGGCGTATCAATACAAGAACCGTGTCAAGAAAAATGCCTATGCCAGTAAACTCAAAATAGGTCAGCAGGTGATTTTGCTCGCCCACAAAAAAACACCCCATATTGCCTCAATCAAAGACGTGTATCTGGAATATTTGTAATTCATGAAAGTCGGACATTTCCCCCCACCCAAACAGCGCGGACTTAGCATCCACATCATCATCCTCATGGTGTTGATGGCTGTCGCCGCCTACGGATTCATCACCCTCGCCAATGCGGATGTTGGGCCGTCGTTCCTCATCTCGCTACTTATTGCGTTGTTTTCGTTCGCGCCGATCCCGTTCTTTGGCTATCGCGCCTATTCCCTCTGGAAAGCGGATTACTACATCGACCGTGACAGCCTCGCCATCCATTGGGGCTTGCGCATCGAAGATATTCCCCTCAATGACATTGAGTGGATTCGCCCTGCGGATGATCTCTCCGTTCCACTCGCGCTGCCAGCCATCCCCCTGCCAGGCGGGCTGCTCGGTGTGCGCCGTCACCCCGACCTCGGCGCAGTGGAATTCATCGCGTCAGACGCCTCCAAACTGCTGCTGGTCGCCACGGCAAAACGCATCTTCGCCATCTCCCCTGCCGACCCCACCGCCCTCGCACAAACCTTTGCCCGCGCCACCGAAATGGGCAGCCTCGCGCCTGTGGAAGCGAAATCGGTCTACCCATCCTTCGTCGTCTCACAGGCGTGGGAAAGCGGGTTGGCGCGCTATCTCTGGCTATCAGCGCTCTTCTTGAATATCGGCTTGTTCATCTGGGCAAGTCTCATTATCCCAAATGCACCGTTGGTGGCGCTCAGCCCGCAATTCATCGGCAGCGAACCCGAAGTTGTGCCATCCTCCCAACTGATTATCTTCCCTGTTGCCAGTCTTTTACTCACCATTTTTGGCTGGATTGCAGGTCTGTACTTTTATCGCTGGGAGCGTGAGCGCGTCCTTTCATTCATCGTCTGGGGCTCGAGCACGTTCAGCAGTTTGCTCTTTCTGCTCTCGGTACTGTTCATCATCACGACTCCAGTGTAAGGTTTCACGTTGAAGGTCACAAGTTCAAAACCTTTCAACCTTCAAACTTTCCAACCTTCAACCCTATGCAACTCCTCCTCGGTTTTCTCCTCGCCATCACCATCGCATTTCTCGCCTACAAAGCCCGCACCCTCAATATTAGCGGTGCCGTCGCCGCCGCATTCACAGGCACGATCATCTTTGGGGTTGGTGGTTTGAACTGGGCAATTCTTTTGCTCACCTTCTTCATCACCTCCTCCGCACTCAGCCGCGCTTTCAAACAACGCAAAGCCAGTCTCGACGAAAAATTTTCAAAAGGTCATGAGCGCGATGCAGGTCAGGTCTTCGGCAATGGCGGCATCGCCACACTCTTCGCCGCACTGCATTTCTTTTACCCCAACGAAGTTTGGGTCTGGGCAGCTTTCGCCGCCTCACTCGCCGCCGTCAACGCCGACACATGGGCAACCGAACTCGGTGTGCTCAACCCAACTCCGCCGCGCATGATCACCAATCTGTCAAAGGTCGTGGAAAAAGGCACCTCAGGCGGAATCTCGTTGATGGGAACGCTTGCCTCCCTGGCCGGGTCAGCGTTAATTGCCTTCTTCGCCTCTCTCTTAACAGGGAATTGGTCACTGTTTCCAGTGGTCACACTCGCAGGGTTGGCTGGTTCGCTCTTTGACTCGCTGCTCGGCGGCACTGTCCAAGCCATGTATTTTTGCCCCACCGATAAAAAAGAGA
>VGOX01000498.1 GCA_016875755.1 Chloroflexota bacterium | reverse complement strand
GCTATCGAGCTTGTCGAGATATTCTTGAGACATGTCTTTTCTCCTGCGCCCTGCACACTAAACTATTGGTTACGAGTGTCTCATCATTATAGTCACAGAGGGGCAGCTGGCAGTGATGTTGATGTCGAAGAGACGAGGGTGGCTTTGGCTGTTCAACAGACAAGCTTGGTGATTCAGCAGGAAGCCCTGACAGCAGGCGTTGCCCCTGCACAGCCTTCGCCACTTGAAACGTATACTCCCTATCCAACTTATACAATGGAAAGCCCGCCTGAGGCGCAGGTAGTTCCTACGGTTACTTCAGAAAGTATAAGCGAGCGCATCAAGGCATCCAATATTTTGATTTATGAGGATATTGCAGGAAGTTCTAATTTGGTGCCCGTTGTAGATAGCACAATCAATGCGATGAATTTTTCTGGCGGCAGAGTGATAAATGTTGGGGATGCTTTGGGACGCTTTCGCGAGTATGCGAATTCCGCTACTCAATGGGATCTCATGATCGTGGCTGCGGAGGTTCGTTCTGCCTTCAGCGGTGAAATGTTCGAAATGATGTATGACCACATTGATAATGGCGGGGCGGTGATTATTGAAGCCTGGTATTTGGATAAGGTTGCAAATGGAAAGATCGCTCCGATTCTGCGTGATTGCGGCGTGTCCTTTTTCCGTGATTGGACCCGCGATAATAATTATGACCCGTATAAATATTCGATCTATTGGTTGGATACATCTCATCCGATGCTTTCTACGCCGAGTGTTGTGAAGGCTCCATCCTACCCGTACCCCGAATGGTTCGGTGACGCGGGAGATTTGCTTAAACTTGGCTCAAACGGAGATGCTGTATTGGTGGGTGGTTTATATCCAAACCGCAATTCTGATTATGGCGTGCTGGCATCCTGTCTGGGCGGACGTATGGTGATACAGACCTTCTCGTCTCACGATTACGAATGGGAGGTGATCCAGCCTTTGTGGGAGAATTACATTACTTATACACTCACGAAGCATTTTGAATATGTTCCGTGAATGAGAACGTAAAAAAGCATCCCGCAGAGTTTGACTCTGCGGGATGCTTTTTGATTTAACAAATTTCTTTGCCGATTATTTTAGTTTCAGCAGGACTTTTCCGTCTACCCATAGATCTTCGATCTGATAAAAATCACGCTGGTCTGGCGAAAACAAATGGACAACGACATCGCCATAGTCCACAATGACCCAGCCATCGCGGGAGTTGCCTTGTTTTTTGCCTTTCTTCTTGTGTTTCTTGCGGATGTCATCGATGGCGGAATTGGCGAGCGCGTCGAGCATGCGGTCACTGGTGCCGGTGCAGATGACGAAATAGTCAGTATAGGAAACGATCTCCTTCAGGTCGATCAGGACGATATCCTCCCCTTTGGTATCTTCCAGGGAGTTTACGATTTCGCGGGCAAGTTCTAGTGCGTTCAGATGTCACCTCTTTATTGGTTGGTTCTTAATTGTGCGGAAAATAATTTTGTGTATACGGAACCTTCGGGGTTCAGGTCGCTATTATACAGGTGGATGGAGTCTACTCGGAAGGAGCCAATATTGCCAACTTGAGTCTGGTTGAGGACGGTGCTGATCTTTTGCATGTCTGTCGGAGTCACATTGGGACGGACCCGCCCAAGGGTAAGGTGTGGCGAGAAGGGGCGTTCTTCGCGTTCGTAGCCGAGGCGGGTTGTACCATCTTCCACGGCTCGCTGCAGGGTTGCAAGGTTTGCCGGGGCGTGGATCCCTGCCCAGATAATGCGAACCCGCTTCGAGTTTGGGAAAGAACCGATGCCGCCGAGTTGGATGTCGAATTGCGGGAGTGAATCTGCTGTGCGGGTGAGGAGTTGTTTGAGAAAGTCCAAGTGCGAGGCGGCGATGTTCCCGATGAATTTCAGGGTCAGGTGCATGTTTTGTGGGGGCACCCAGCGGATGTTTTCCTCTCCCAGGGTTTGGCGCAGGCGGACGGTTTGTTTTTCGATGGATGCTTGAATGGGTGCAGGCAGGTCGATTGCAATGAAGGTTCGAAGTGGGTTCATGCAGGGGTGCTGAATACTTTTTCCACAGCCTGTTTGAGGTCTAGAAAACCGACGGGTTTGGTAAGGTAGGTGGAGGCGCCTGCATCGAGCCCGGTCTTGATATCACCGGGCATGCTTTTCGCGGAAACTACAATAACGGGGATGCGGGCAAGTTCGGGGTCGCGCTGCATGTACCGCAGTACTTCAAGCCCGGAGATATCTGGCATCATGATATCAAGGATGATCAGGTCTGGTTTTTCCTGTGTGATCATGGGGATGGCGGGGGTGCTGGAGTACATTTTGATGACATTGAATCCATTAACGCGCATCATTTCTGCGAACATTTCTGCGGCATCCGGCTCGTCTTCGATGATCATAACGGTTTTGCGTGCTTCGGTCATTCCATTTTCCTCGGAGCTAAAAATAGCATAAACGAGGTGAATTTGCAAGGGGGGTGTTTTGGGCGGGTGGGCGTCAGGATTTTGGGGAAAGGAGTAAGATAGGCAAGAGGAGCAAAAAGATGGACAAAGGCAAAGCAGTAAAAAAATGGCAGAAACTGAGCGATGAAACGATGGAAGGG
>VGOX01000497.1 GCA_016875755.1 Chloroflexota bacterium | reverse complement strand
AGTGGGGGAACAGCAATCAAGCCCAGGGCGGGGAAAGAGGCGAATCTGAATCTGCCATTTGGGCACGATATCTTATTTCGCAGGGAAAAGCCAAAGAGTCAGAATCCATCCTTCATCGAATCCAAAAGGAGGCAGAGACAGCGGGGCGGATTGGTGATTTATTGGAGTATCTTGTCATGAAGATGTGACTTTGCTTTTTTGAGCTAAATGTAGGATTCATCAATATTCCTTGCAGCTCGATTGGCATGATCATCCATCTCGATACATACACATATCAACTTCACTGTAGTCTGCGGGTCTGGATTCAGGAAAGAATCAAACAATGCTACACGGTTTACTATAAAAACCCTTTGTTTTTAAATTCACCCAGATCATCACAACGTATTGACTTTGCCTTGAATAAACGATATACTTTAGTCAATCGATTGCGCAAACGGTTGCGCGGAAGTACCACTTATGACCACTATACGTGAAGTAGCTAAAAAAGCCGGAGTTTCCCCTACTAGCGTTTCGCATGTTGTGAATAATACGCGTTTCGTTTCGGAAGATGTTCGCGAGCGTGTACAGGCAGCCATGCGGGAGTTGAATTATCGACCCAACGCGTTGGCTCGTTCCCTACGACGAGGTGAAACGCATACGCTTGGTTTGATTCTGCCTGATAGCGCTAATCCATTTTTTGCTGAAGTCGGCCATGCAATTGAGTCAGCAGCTTTTTTGCTTGGTTACAGCGTTATTCTATGCAATACGGATAACGATGAAGTGAAAGAGTATTTGTATACTGAGGTGCTTGAGAACAAACAGTTAGACGGCATCATCTTTGTAGGGGCGGGGGAAGACCGTGAATCGATTTCAGAACTTGTTAAAAATGGTTTGCCCCTCGTTGTCGTAGATCGTGACATGGGCAACCTCGGGTTGGATACCGTTACTACAGAAAATTATCAGGGTGGATATTTAGCCACACAGCACTTGCTATCTTTAGGACATCAAATTATCGGCTGTATTACAGGCCCATCTAACATTACGCCCAGTGCTGATCGTGTCACAGGTTATCGCTCCGCGCTCCAGCAGGCTGGATTTCCCGTTGAGGAATCCCTGTTGGTACGCGGCGATTTTCATGCCCCCTCGGGCCATTCAGCAGCTTTGCAACTTCTACAACTTACCCCGCGTCCAACAGCTATTTTTGTGTGCAATGACATGATGGCTATTGGCGCACTGCGTGCAGCATCCCAACTTGGATTGCGCGTTCCCGAAGATGTGGCCATTATTGGTTTTGATGATATTGAGCTTGCTTCCTATATAAGCCCATCACTTACCACGGTTGCCCAACCAAAATTGGAAATGGGTCAACTGGCAGTGAAGTTGCTTTTTGAGCGCATGGGTGATCCATCGCTGCCGCCGCGCCATACCGTACTGGCCACAACATTGGTCGTTCGTGAAAGCTCCATGAGGTCTTAATGCAGGGAAAACTTTTGGTTGTTGGCAGTCTAAACATGGACATGGTTGTCAATGTATCCCGTCACCCGCAAATCGGTGAAACGATTTTGGGCGGTAAATTTTCCACTTTTCCCGGTGGAAAGGGAGCCAATCAGGCAGTAGCAGCTGCACGTATGGGTGCCGAAGTAACAATGATTGGTTGTGTGGGGCAGGATGGATTTGGCGAAGAGTTGCGGGCCGGTGCCGCTAATGATGGGATCGACATTCAATATGTTTCTGTGGATGAAAATGCCGCGACAGGTATTGCGCTCATTACAGTGGATGATATTGGACAAAATACCATTGTCGTTGCCTCAGGCGCCAACCTCGCTCTGACTCCTGATTGCCTGCTCACTTCGAAACAAGCATTCGCCAACGCTGACGTTTTAGTTGCCCAACTTGAAAATCCGTTGAAAACTGTCAGCGAGGCATTGACTCTCGCCGCAGCAAACAAGCTGAAAGTAGTCCTGAACCCGGCTCCAGCCCAGTCCCTCAGCGCGGAGTTGTTATCCAAAGTAGATTATTTCATTCCAAATGAACGTGAAGCCATGCAGGTGGTTGGTGCAGAAACTCTTGAAGCCGCGATCGATCAATTGCTCGGCATGGGCGTTCAAAACCTGATCATCACTCTTGGTGAAAAAGGTGTTCTGGTCATAACCGCCGATGGACGAAGGCAAATCCCGGCATATCCCGTGATAGCCATCGACACAGTAGCGGCAGGGGATGCGTTTGTGGGAGCCTTTGCAACCGGCATTGCAGAAGGGTTGAACGTTGATGATGCGGTGAAATTGGGAAATGCAGCAGCTGCAATATCGGTCACAAGGCATGGGGCGCAGCCTTCCCTACCCATTCGCAAGGAAGTCAACGAATTTCTTGGAGGTCAGAAATGAAAAAGACAACATTATTGAATTCGGAATTATCGTATGCCATTGCAACACTCGGTCATATGCAAACATTGGTGGTCGCAGATGCAGGTTTGCCCATCCCACCAGAGACGGAACGTATTGATCTAGCCTTGACAAAAGGTGTACCAGGTGCAGTAGAAACGCTTAAGGTGATCCTCTCCGAATTGCAGGTTGAAAAAATTATTCTGGCAGAAGAAGTGAAGGCGCGTAATCCACAATTT
>VGOX01000496.1 GCA_016875755.1 Chloroflexota bacterium | reverse complement strand
TCGGTTGCCGCCATGCCCGAAGCGAAGGCAAGTCCCCATTGTCCGCTTTCCAATTCTGCCAGACAATCCTGCAGCGCCTTGCGTGTGGGATTCAATGTGCGCGAATATTCATATCCCTGACGCGGTTTCCCGATTCCATCCTGCTTGTATGTGGATGTGAGATAGACGGGCGTCATCACCGCGCCGTTATTGGGGTCGGGTTCCTGCCCTGCATGTATCGCGAGTGTTTCAAATTTCATTCAATCTCCTTTGGCGAGTTTATTTCAAAATCTTACCATCTTTTGCAAACCATACATCAGTGGCAAAGTGTTCTATAAAACTGCGGTCATGGACGATGGCGAGGATCGTTCCGTTGAAATTTTCCAGCGCTTCTTCAAACCGCTCGCGCGAGGGGATGTCGAGATGGTTGATCGGTTCGTCAAGGATCAGGAAGGTGCATCCCTGCGCGACGAGCAATGCCAGTTGTAGCCGCGCGCGCTCACCAAAGGAAAGTTCGCCTGCGGGACGTAGCGCCGCATCACCTTTGAAGAGAAAATAATTGAGGAAATTCCGCGTCTCTGTCTCGTTGATGCTTGATACGGCTTGGATGGTTTGTACGCCATTGAGGGCTGGGTTGAGCAATTCCTGCTCCTGCGCCATGTAGCCGAGTTTTACCGCGCCGCCGAGACGAAACGAACCCGCCAGCGGTGGAATTTTCCCGACAATCGTGCGGATGAAGGTGGTCTTTCCTGAGCCGTTTGCACCTGTCAACACCACGCGCTGACCTGCGCGGACGAACAGGTTGATATTCGTCAGCAATGGATTTTCATGCGCGTAGCCAAATGAGAGTGAATCTGTGACCAGCACATCCTTCGATTGATGGTCAGGTGTGCCGAAATCCAGTTTGAGTTTCCATGTGCCGTGCGGTTTCTCGATTTTTTCTTCGTTGAGGATATGGTCAATGCGAGCTTCGAGATTCTTTGCCTTGCCTGCCACGTTTTTTGTGGCGCGGTTTCCGAAGAATCCTTTGGCGAATTTGTCTCCACCATCGGCTTTGCCGCCTTTTTTCATCACCGTCAAACTGCGGATGTGTTTTGCGGCGCGGCGCAGTTGGGCGAGTTCATCCTGCTGGTCTTGGTAGGCTTGAGTTTGCTTGTCGTATTCGAGCAGTTTTTGTTCGAGGTAATTGCTGTAATTGCCATCGTAGGCTTTGATGGAGTGGGTGGTTGAATCCAATGCAAGAATTTTTGTGACGGTGTTATCTAAGAATGTGCGGTCATGTGAAACGATGAGAGCCGCGCCGTGAAAACGGTTGAGCCAATCTTCCAGCCATTCGAGCATTTCGATATCGAGATGGTTGGTTGGTTCGTCCAGCAATAGCAGATGCGGGTCTTCGAGCAGGATTTTGGCGAGCATAAGTCGGGTTTTCTGTCCGCCAGAGAGATGGGCGATGGGGGTCTCAGCGGGGAGATGGTACAAGCCCAACGCCTCCAATACTGCCGACGGCTTCGTGTTGTCTGCTGATAGTTTGTGCAACGCTGAGTCATATTGTGCTTGCAGGTTGGCATCATTCGGGTTCTGAGACAATGCCATGGCAAGCGACTCCACTTGCAGCGCGGGGTCTGTTTGAGAAACAGGATCAACCGCGAGCGCGGAGTGAAGCGTTTGGTCAGGGGCGAATTCCATTCCCTGGGCAAGATATCCAATTCTTAGGTTGGGGCGCGTCAAAGCGACATCCCCTGAATCTGGATGTTCGAGACCTGCGAGGATGCGCATGAGGGTGGTCTTGCCGCAACCGTTGACGCCGATCAGACCGATGCGTTCGCCTGCGCTAATATTGAAGTTGATGTTTTTGAGAACGGGTTGGATACCGAAATGTTTAATAAGATTATGGATACTAAGCATGGTGACACCTGTAGTTAAATAGAAAACCGAGGGCAAGCCTCGGCTGTATGAAACGCCATGGGGAAATGCCCTGAAACAATTGGTTTAACTACTTGTTGTCCGTCATTCGCTGAGTATCCTTTTCTATGTGCGGGATTGTAACATGATTTTGTTGATTTTCGTCACCCTTAGGTTTTCAGGGAAAAATTAATAATCGAATATAATCGCAAATTAAAATATTTTTTGGAGGCCCATTATGTGGGACAGTCTTATCGAAGGTGCGCGACCGTATTTGAATGCTGTGCTGATTGGGTTTGGTGGATTTCTGCTTGCTTTTCTGATTTCTCAATTGACCAGCCGTTTGCTTGAAAAATCCATGGGCAGGGGATGGAGCCGTTTTCTTGGTAGTTTGGTGGGATTGGTCATCATTATTTGGACGTAAAGGGTGATCCTGGCGTCTTCTGGGGCTGCAGGACTTATTGTTGCCGTGATTACTGCACTCACTGCGGCGTTTGGGCTTGGCTCGGAGCGGATCGCCAGCGACCTTGTAGCGGGGGTAAGTTTATTCTTCTCTCAAATTTACAACACGGATGATTTTGTTACGATCGCAGGATATGACGGTAAGGTGGTACAAACTTCGGCTCTTTGGGATTTCGCGTGGCGGTGCCATATATGGTGGTGCTCCGATTAAGCAAACCTGCGATAGCCTTCGATATCAAGGTAGAGCCGTTGGAACAAAGTTGTGTTG
>VGOX01000495.1 GCA_016875755.1 Chloroflexota bacterium | reverse complement strand
CCCACCCTGAAAAGCGCCGCCTTGAGGAGGAGCGTATTTTGATGAATAAAGCATTGTTTGAAGAAAAGTGGAGCGTGATCCGTGGTTTGATCAACGCGAAATGGAGCCTGATGGTCGAATACGACCTGGCAAAAGTGGACAAGGCAGAGGTGAAGTTCGATAAATTCACGACCATGCTGCAAGTCAAATATGGGTATACCCGTCAGTCCGCCAGAGAAGCCGTTGCGCAGCTTTGGAAGGATTACGAATCCAAGAATAAAAAATAAAACCTAAAGGAGCAAGTTAATTGAATACGACCCCCGTCAAGACAAAGGCCAAACGTCCATCCAAAGGACAGGCGAAGCACAACCGCAAGGTCAAGCAGGAAGCCCGCAAGAACAGCCTGCCTGGTAATGATGTCAAGAAGAAAAAGACCAATAAATAATCAAAAAAGACACCTTCAAACGAAGGTGTCTTTTTTGATATATTCGAATAGATCGGGAAGACGATTTACTTCTCTTCGTCTTTCTTGCCACGCTCCACGCTCAACTCGGGAGCTGCGCTTTCCGCGCCTTCGGCTCCAGGAACTGCAGCGGCTTCATCCTTCGAAGCGGTGACTACTGCGACCATTTCATCTTCGTCGTTCAAAATGACCACATTGTCGCTGATCGTGGCTGCCACGTCGCGCACGCGGACGCCGTCACCGATCTGCTTCAAAACAGAAATATCAACGGTGATGCGTTCGGGCAGGTCAGTGGGCAAACATTCCACTTCCAAACGCTCGAGGTTATGCACCAACACGCCGTTGTAATCCTTCACGGCAGAAGAGATACCCACGAAGTTGACGCCGACCATCGTGCGGATCTTCTCGGTCAGGTCTACTGCGAGGAAGTCAATGTGGGTGAGCACACCTTTGATGTAATTGCGCTGGCGTTCGCGCACAAGTGCGGGATATTCTGTGCCGTCCACATCGAGGGTGACCAGGCTGGAAGCGGTCACTTTTGCCATTGCCAGACTCGTGGTGTGCGCGTCCATCGAAATGGCGATCGGCTCCAAATGGCGGCCATAGATCACGGCGGGCAACTTGCCCTCGCGACGCAGGGCTTTTACCTGCTTGCCGGTCACATCACGTTTGGTTGCCTTTAATACTACTTTTTCCATCTTACTACTCCTTGGGCGCCTCTCACCGCAGGATTGCGGTTACCTTCACCCGAAAAATGAATTTCTGCAAAGCGGCCAGACGCCGCTGAACATTCTTATTTTTTACCGAACAACATGCGCCCCAGCAACAACATGATGCCCGCGAACAAACCGCCAACCATGCCTATGATCAATGCGCCGCGTGTGTCGATGACGGTGTGTACCGTGCCTTCGACCTTGCGCGAGAGCAAAACGATTGACTCGATGCGCTCGCCGCGGACTTCACGTCCTGCCACGAGACCTGCATATGCATTGCCGAGCTCCACGCTTCCTGCCACGACCGCACCTGTGTACCCGTTGGTGGACACGGTCTTCGCCTGAATGATTCCTACTGTCCCGTTTTCGACTGTCACGGCATTGGCCTGAACAGCTCCCAGCGCAGATTGATGCGCTTTGACCGTTTCGGCAGTGACTGTCGCCACTGCGCTCCTGTTCATTTCCGCATCTTCAGCCGTTATCGTATCCGCTGCGCTTTGGTGCATGCGCACCATTTCTGCGGTGACGTCTTCTACATCCACTTGGGAGAGATTGGTCACCTGCGAATGTTCGGGGACGAGGGGAATGGTTTCTTCGCTCATGCGTTTGGCAGAAAACGCGCCTCCGCGAGGAGGCGCAGTGTGGATAACGGCTTGGATTTTATTCGCTCACAGGACATTCGTCAAGACAAACGGGCTGTGTGTACATGGCGCATTAGCGTCTGCTTTTCATTTCATGCGCCACTTTTGCTGAATCGTCGTCGCCGCGTTTTTCCAACTCGTTGACGATATTTGCATAGGATTCGTCGTCCCGATTCTGGCTGAGTTTGTAGGCGGCCTCTATGCGTGTAACCAGAAGGGAGAAGCCTGCCACACCGCGAATTTCCTTTTCCACCATGTCTGTGGGCAGGCCTTCCATGCTGTAGCCTGTGTCCACTTCGTGCTTTTTCACCAGTTGACTGAGCAGGTCGTGCAATTCCTTCCCTTCCAACATGCGAACTTTGCCGTAGGCATGGACATTCATATAATTCCACGTCGGTACGTTGACGTGGTTGTACCAACGTGGCGAGATGTAGGTGTGTGCGCCTTGAAAGATGAGCAACACTTCCTGTTCGCCAAAACTCTTCCATTGTGGGTTGGCGCGGGACATGTGCCCGAGAATGGTGAGCGAACCGTCTGCACCTTCGTGCACTTCCACGGGTAGGTGCGTGGCGAGCAATTTTTCGCCATCATGCGAGACAAGGACGGGGAAGCCATGCCTCTTGATGAATTCGGTGATCTTGGCGCGGTCTTCTTCACGATAGAGTTTTGGGATGTGCATAAATACTCCTGCGTTTTTATTAGAGTACAAAACCACTGCATCTGGCAGTGAGTGGAGTAAAAAGGTTATACCGTGAAAAGTAATTGAGAATGTTGGGTATGATGAGCGCAACTGGAAGGCGTGCAACCAACCAAAAGGA
>VGOX01000494.1 GCA_016875755.1 Chloroflexota bacterium | reverse complement strand
GCTTGCTGATGGTCTTTCGATGGTTTCAGTATTCATGGCGAATCTTTCGAAGTAAAAGGACAATAGGGGTTCTAATTGAATCAGCGTTGGCATGACTCAATGTCTCTTTGGCGGAGTGGAATCTCATGGTCTTCTGAAGTCCAGAAGGCATGAGTGAGGCGATAACCTTGGAGAGTATTCCTCATATATTCATTAAATCATGTGATAATTCTTAGGTCGAATGTCATTTGTTGATATTCAACGTTTGTCCGAATCTTCAGATAGGAATCGTTTAACTACGTTTGTCCGGATTACGCTATGAAAAACTCACTCAAGGACAAGGTTCGTTATTGGTTCGAGTTTTTGAACCTAGCGCATCAATCACCTGATCCGATCGTTTTGAGTAATCTGCGTGAGTCAAGCGAGTTCTATTCACGCTGGGGCAACTACAGAACGGTCAAGTTCGATGCTTGGTGGCGGGAGCATGCCTCGCTTTTCAGAGACGAAGAAGCGGACGTTCTGGCGTCACCGAACGTGGGTGACGTGGTGAACGAAGGCGCCTTTTACGTTCGTATTCCTTACACCTACTCGCCATCGAGTGTCGGAAAAATCGTTGCAGAGAAATACGCAAGGGAACTAGCCAAGAGAACCTTGGTAGCGAAGAAGGTGAAGCGCATCTACGGAGGTGCTTACTGTGTGACTCGCGATGACTATCCAGTTGCGAAGTTCAGGCACTACTTTGTCTTTGTGCGTGACGTCTATCTGCCGCTGGTTCGTGTTTCACCAAGGCTGAAGACTGCGGCTTTGCTTGAACGAAGCAGGGAAGCATTCAGCAAGATCAGCCCCAGGGGCGTTTCGTCTGAGCGAGTTCCCTTTACAAATGCTGACTCCTCTGTAGACTCTGACACTAGGCTTGTCATACGATACAAGCAAATGGCTGAGAAGTTGCTCCGCAATGTGTCGGCTGGAGCGTTTCCGGGTGACTATCAAGAGACTTTCGTCAGAACTCAGTCTGAGATTCGAGCAAAGCGTGCGGCTGAGGCTTCTGGCAAAGACCCGAAAGCACGGCGAGGTGCAAGGCACGGCGGTGCTAGGGCAAAAAAGGTAATCAATGCTGACGATCCATTCTCAACGAGGAAAACTCGAAGCGACAAAGGCAAGAAGCGTGGCGGTCAAGTATAGGACATCTCGCTACAAATACTCTAGCCTGACTTGTGCATTAATGCGAAAATGCAAAGTATCAAATCCGCATGAGTCCAGAAGGCGTATAAAGTAGATACCGAAGGTCTAAAAATCTCAAACGTTAAATCGTAAATTAACCAAAGCGAGATCCCATGATATTTCAACGCAGATATATTCAACTGTTGGCATCTGTATTTTTTACTGCATCAATGGTCGGTTGTGCTACTCCTGGGGTTGGCACTGATGCATCAGTGACTCCAATTCAAAATTTCTTGGCTAGTCAGCCTCCCCCTCCATCGGGCATGTCCCAAGTTATAGTCTACCGGGATAGCGGGCAATCAGGAATGCTTGCAGGCATATTACTTGAGGCAGACGGCAGAGAAGTTGTAACCATAGCAAATAAGAAATACGCTTCCGCACTTATATCCCCTGGAGCAAAGGAGTTCACTGTATCCTTAACCGTACCAGGAAATCCAAAATGCACAAAAACACTCTTTATTGCCCCCAATCAAACTAATTATTTAAAAATAGGCGCGCGTGGAGAATATAGTAATGCACTTGCGATATTGGTTCCCCTTGCTGGACTAATTAAAGATTCGGTTGATCAAGATAAGACAAGATGCGGTGGTCCGTGGGAGGCTTTTCTTGTCAAAGAAGTGGATGCGATCAGAGAGATCAGTTCATTGAGGTAGCGTCTTATGTGGGCAACTCTCAAATACAGTTTAATTGTTTTAATAAATGTATTTTGGACTGTTGGGGCGACTACTCTTCCTGCATGTCAGGGCAATGATCATAACAAGTGGAGTAACTGTCGGGGTGAATTACAAATCTCCAATGGCGATCGTTATGTAGGAGACTTTGTTGATGGAAAGTTCTCTGGCTTTGGTCAGTTGATATCACCAAATGGAAGCACATACATCGGTGAATGGCTTCAAAATGTTCCTCACGGATTAGGAAAAGCGACTTTCTCAGACGGGCGAATTCCTGCTGAAGGTGTTTGGGTAGATGGGATGTTTAAGAGACCGCAGGCGGTTCAATTGCGTGGAATCGATCAATTGCCGAAACCAACACCTGTTGAAATCCCAGTTGACTGCAAAGTTGAAAATAATCCCACTATTAAAATCGCTTATGTGACTTGCCTCCAGATAGGGGGTACTGTTCAAAACGCAAATAATCTCAAATGCATCTTAGGAAGAAATCAGCCGATATTTTTGGCGCCAGATGTCTGCATTAAGGCTAATGGATTAATTGTTAATTAAATTTCCTGCGTTTGGCGATGATATATTTTTACGGAAAAGTATAACTTTTATGCGCCACTAAAACAGTCAAGACTTCCACTCAATTTTACCTGCTAGGGCTATACGTGCTGAAGTGCTGGTTTCCCCTTACAAATATGACAAGCCCGTCAGGGCTGAAGATGCGCCACCGTACCCGTCAGAGCCTTTTTACGATG
>VGOX01000493.1 GCA_016875755.1 Chloroflexota bacterium | reverse complement strand
TCCTTCCAAAACGCCTCATCATACCTTCGTGACCGCACAGGCAGCGGCATCGGCACACCCCAACCGAGCAGCAGCACCTCCTCCTTTGGCTGCAAACGCGCCAGCATCCCGCGCAGAGCATCGCGACCCGAAAGACCCGAAAGCACCGCCTGAATATCCAGGTCATCGCCCAGCCAGCCGCTAATGCGCGTGCCCAACTGACTCATCACCTCATCATAGATCTGCGACGGACGCTGATCCACGATCAACAGCGTCACATAATATTTGCGTAACTCGCGCGCGATGGTCGCAAAGGTCGTCTGCGCCGCCATCTCGCGGTTGAGCAGTTTATGCGCCTCTTCCACCACAATAATTAATGGTCTGGGTTCTCCTGAGCCTGACGAAGGATTGCCATGCGTTCTAAACTCATTCGTCTTCTTCTCCCACGCCGCGCGGATTTTTCTCGTCAGCAAATTCGACACCAGCAGATAATCCAAGTCACTCTCATGCTCGCCGAACGACAAGACCACATGCTTGCCCGCCTCCAACGACTGAATGATTTGCGCCACCGAATCCGCCGCAGGGTTGTCTACTATATAGGGTTGGCTGAACAGCCGTCGCAGTTTGTCATGAAGCGCTTCAGCCGCCATCACATTCACACCGTTCGTCAACGCCCACTTGGCAACACTTCCCTCCGCAGGCTCCTCTTTCTTCTTTCCTCTATCATCTTCAAAAACGACCGTATCGCGATTCATCCCGCGAAACTCAGCGAACCATTGATCCCGAAACGACATATACAACGCATTCAAAATCGTCGGCGTGGTCTCGCGCAGATTCAACTCGCGTGAAAGCGTTTCAATATCAGATGTGGAAATATCACCCGTCGAGATTTCCAAATTAAAGTCAACTTGATTGCCTCTGATAGTGCTTCCTGCTCCCAAGCCAACGCATCGGACTCCGCCCTTGAACAGGGTCTTCAATCCCTTCACGGCTTTTTTCGTGTCTGACGCCACATCGTCAAACCCATACTCGTTGTGCATATCCAGCACCAACACAGAAGCCTGATTGTGCTTCATCAACCCCGCCAGCACCAAGCGCGTCAGGAACGACTTCCCCGTCCCCGTCGCCCCGAACACCCCCGACGACCTCTGCACGAATTTGTCCAAATCAATGCACACAGGATGATTCTGCTCGCGCGTATACCCGACCACAAAATTACTTTCCTTGTTCGGGTCACCGAATATCTCAGCGATATCGCCCTCATTCGCCAGCGACACAACCGCATGGTGGGGCGGCACATTCTTGACGGGCAAAATCCGCGGCGCATCTTTCAAGCCTGTGTCAATTTTCCCCTGCCAATCCTTATACTCAGCCGTGCCCAATTCAGGACCCACCTCCAGCATCAAATTCGGCAGCACCTCAAGGTTCGCATACAACGTCTGTCCATGCAGCGCCTTGGCGATATGCGCAGGGAAACGCACCTCCGTCTGCTCATCCGCAAAGCGCGGGTCCGTCGCACCGAGTTGGATGTCGGTCACAATGCCGTAATAATTCCAATGTCCGCTCTGGATGACGACAAACGCCCCCTCCTGAATCTCCTGCGGAGAAACCGTCAACCGCACGCGGAAATTTTCTTTCAATCCGCCACCGACGAGATAACCAATTTGAGTTCGCTGTATGTTCATAAAAACCTCTTTTTAAACACAAAGGACACGAAGTTCACAAAGGTTCAAGACTCTTTACGTCGAGACCCTAATGTCCTTTGTGTTTAATTTCTCTTACATCACAAATCGCTTAATACCATCTTTCAAATGCTTCACGTTGAAATTCATCAAATACCCAAGCCGCTTCCCGCTCAAGCGCAGATACGTCATGATTTGCGCTTCGTACACTGGATTCATTTTTTCTACCGCCTTAAGTTCTACAATGACGCAATCTTCAACCAGTAAATCCAACCGAAAGCCAGCATCCAAATTTTGCCCATCGTACATAATCGGCACAGACAACTGATTTGCTACCGCCAAACCGCTTTTTCGAAGTTCATAGGTCAATGTGGTCTCATACACCGACTCCAACAACCCAGGTCCAAGCGCTGTATGAACCTTGAATGCCGCAGCTAAAACAGCCTTGCCAACTTTTTCAACATCAGAAGTAATTGCTTGACTCACCATCTTTGGAACATTCCGTGAACTTAAATTTTCCATACGCCTCAACCTTCCTGTACCAAAGTCCAAAACCAACCAGATCTTAACCTTCGAGTCCTTTGTGTCCTTCGTGTTTAATCGCTCTTACGAAATATCCGCCAAAGCCCCTAATACACTCATGAGAGTCGGGTAATCATCTCTCAACAATGTGATCACTTCCTGCGTCGCGGACTCGATCCATCGCGTGCCATCCACTCCCCTCGCTCTTCCCGCCTGCAAAATATGCGCGGCGAGCACTTCGCCCACAGGCACATCCTTGCCATTCAAGATATGACGGAAATACCCGAACTTCTCGGTGAACCGTACCATATCCTTATCCTCACACAAATAGATCACATCCAAACTCAGCGGCGGACGGGGCGGCAGCAGATGATGAATCTTGCCATCCTGCTCATACCCCACCGCCAGCACAGACATTTCCACGGGCACAATGCGG
>VGOX01000492.1 GCA_016875755.1 Chloroflexota bacterium | reverse complement strand
CTCATCACGCATCTCTAATGCAGCATAGGCAACATAGGCAACCACCAACCCTGCCGCGCCTGCAATCAGCCAATCGCGGCGCATACCACTGCGGCTGTGGGAAAGTTCACTGGCGCGTTCACGCAATTTGCGGGGGATGATGGTGAGACTGAGAATTAAGACCACCGTCACAAGAATATCCACCACTATCTGAACCAGTGCCACATCGGGAGAAGGCTCGAGTGCCATCCATACCGCCACCCCCAAACCTACCACCCCCAGTGAAATGACGGCGTACAAGTCACGTGGCAGGAAGATCGTCGCCAGTGCTGCTGCCGTCAGCATCAGCAGCGAAAACATGCGCAAGGGGTTCAAGTTGCCCATATTCCAATGCACTGTACCAAACATGTCATCTGGCGGGACGGTGGCAAACAACAGGAACAGCCCCACCATGCTTATCACAATCACCCGCAAATAGACACGCATCCGACCGCCCTGAAAACTGATTGCCCATTTGGAGAGCGAATCCAAGCCTGAAAGTGTTCCATTGAACAGCGAATTCACAGTCAGGTTCGGAAGGAAGTTCACCAACATCTGGCGGATGCGGTCGCGCTGCCAGAAGAGCAGGCTTCCCAGCGTGATCGCCACAATGGAAAGCAGCAAGGGAACGTTGATGCCCGTCCACAAGGCAAGTGAGACTTTGACCTTATCGCCATAAGCCGCTTTGGCGGCATCCGCGAGAAAGTTGGCGAGGAAAGCTGGTTCAATAGGTGTTATCCCAATCAGCAATGAAAGCAGGGCAGGCAAAGCGGGAGCCAGCCAGAATCCCCACTTCGGGTCGTGCCCGTGTGGAGGATGTTTCGGATCGGCTGGCTTGCCAAGGAAGACACCTCGAATCAACACGCCTGCTTGAAACAAGATCAACGCCCCCGCGAGTACAGTCGTCAGGGGGAAGATAAAGTCGACACTGGCGGGCAGGCTCGGGTGAGTGGCAGAGGCGAGCAGCGTCTCCTTGGCAAGGAAACCGAAAAGGGGAGGAAGTCCTGCCATCGAAAGACCAGCCACAATCACGATCAAAAAGAGAATGGGCATTTGTGTGCGCAATCCGCCTAATTTTCGCAGGTCACGGGTGCCGGTCTCATGGTCGATAATGCCCGCGGACATGAACAGTGCAGATTTGTACAGCGCATGTGCAAGGATACCGATCACCAATGCCTTGAAGGCAATTTCGGAATTTTGCCCGATGAGTGCTACCAATATACCGAGTTGGGAAATGGTGGAATATGCAAGCAGGGATTTTAGGTCGTTTTGTTTTGCGCCGAGGTACGCACCGACCAGCATGGTGGTTAATCCGAATATGGAGAGCGTCCAGAACCATAGGTCGGTGTCACCGAGGGCAGGGTTGAGGCGGGCTAGCAGGTAAATACCCGCTTTGACCATGGTGGCGGAATGCAAATAAGAACTAGCGGGTGTAGGCGCGGACATGGCTTCGGGAAGCCAGATATGCGCAGGGAACTGCGCGCTTTTTGTGAAGGCGCCAAGAACGATGAGTGTGAAGAATACGGGGTATAGCGGGCTTTCGCGCAAGAGGTCACCGCTGGCAAGCACGGTTGCGAAATCTGCACCATTACTGATGGATATGACGAATAGAAAGCCAGCCAGAAGGGCAATTCCGCCGCCGCCCGTTATAAAAAGGGATTTGAACGCACCTTTGCGCGCTGCTTCGTCTTTGAATTTGTAGCCGATCAGCAAAAAGGAGGAAATGCTCGTCCCTTCCCAGAACAGGAAGAGGGTAATGAGGTCGCCTGCCATAACCATGCCAAGCATGGCAAGCATGAACAACAGGGTATAGGCATGAAAGCGGGCTTCAATGCCATTTTTTTCGGGTGCGTGAGAATCGTCAAAATAATAGCCGGTGTAGATGACAACCAGAGTGCCGATGCCGGTGATAAGGAAGGCAAACAGGGCGGAGAGACCGTCCAGGTGAAGCGAGAACTCCAGCCCCAGCGAAGGGATCCACGGTGCCGAAAAAGTCAGGGCTTTGCCGTCCATGTGGGAGGCGGAATATAACAGGGAAAGAAAAGCGGCAAACGGGAAAGCGGCAAACAGCCAGCCCGCTTGCGGATTTGTCCATGAGGCACGGCGCAGCACCAGGACGGCAAGTGTGCCGATGGGGAGAATGAGGAGGGGGATAAGGAGTTCTGGCATGAAGAGCATTGTAGCAAAAATTATTAAAAATCACCCCCAAAAGGGGGAGATTTTATATATTTCCAATAGTTTACGCATAATTGATGGATAAGTTGTAATCAGGCGGTTTCTGGCTTGCTATTGAGGCGGCGAACGAAGAATTCATACCAGAGTGAAATCGCCAGCGTGAGGGCGGTAATGGGTAAAACAAACCAAATCATCACGGTACTGAAGACGGGCAGGGAACTGTGGCTGGTGGCATTAAGAACAAGATAAACCGTATAGGCTGCGTAATACACGACGAATATGCCACCCTCCCAGCGGAAGATCTGCCCGCCGGTAAGAAATACCGGAAAGGAAGCCAGCGCAATTGCGATCATAACGGGGATATCGAAATTCAACGCGGCTTGCGAAACAGGGATCCCCACCGGAACAATAATGGCACTTAACCCCAACACCGACATG
>VGOX01000491.1 GCA_016875755.1 Chloroflexota bacterium | reverse complement strand
AAGTTTGCTTTTAATCTGTTGGTGTTGTTTGTATTCGCCGCCTTTGTTCTTTTAGCTTGTGGTGGTGCAGCACCTGCCCCCGCTGCTGAAGAAGCCCCTGCCGCTGAAGAGGCGCCCTCCACTGAGCTTGAAGGTGCGCTTTCGATCGTTGCCTGGGCTGGTTATATTGAACGGGGTGAAACCAGCCCCGATTTCGATTGGGTGACCGAATTTGAAGCAGAGACTGGTTGTATGGTTTCTGTGAAAACCGCTGCGACCTCGGATGAAATGGTTGCGTTGATGAATGAGGGTGGCTTTGATCTTGTGTCCGCCTCTGGCGACGCCTCGAACCGCTTGATCTCCGGCGGACGTGTTCAGCCGATCGATATTTCCCGCATCCCCAGCTACGACAAAATTGACCCACGCCTGCAGAACGCCCCCTGGCACACCGTGGACGGTGTGCAGTATGGTGTGCCGTACTCCTCTGGTGAAAACATCCTGATGTACAACACCGAAGTGTTCGGTGACGAACCCCCGACAAGCTGGAAGGTTGTCTTTGAAGAAATGACACTGCCGGACGGCCAGTCTAACAAGGGACGTATTCAGGCGTATGATGGTCCCATTTATGTGGCCGATGCGGCTCTTTATCTGAAGAGTGTGCGCCCTGAACTCGGCATCACCGACCCGTATGCATTGAACCGCGATCAGTTCAATGCGGCCATTGAACTTCTTCGCCAACAGCGCACGCTGATCAACCGCTACTGGCACGACGCTTTCGTCCAGATGGATGATTTCACTAACGAAGGTGTGGCGGCTTCTGGCTCCTGGCCTTTCATGGCAAACTTGCAGAAGGGTGGCGGCGCGCCGATCGAGAAGGTTGTACCCGTAGAAGGTGCAACGGGTTGGGCGGATACCACCATGCTGCATGTTGACTCAGAGCATGTCAATTGTGTTTATGCGTGGATGGAACACTCGCTCAAACCGAAGGTCCAGGGTGACTTGGCTGCCTGGTTCCAGAATATCCCTGTCCGCCTTGATGCCTGTGAAGGCAATGCCTTGCTGGGCGAAGATGGTTGTGTGAATAACGGTCTGAACGATTTCGACAAGATCCAATGGTGGCGCACCCCCACCACCGATTGTGGTGACGGACGCATGGAATGCGTGCCCTACCACGAGTGGGTCACGAACTATGTTGCAGTTATCGGCGGTCGTTAATTTGTAGTTTGATTTCCAATGTCAGGCGGGGCGACCCGCCTGACATTATTACAGCCCGCCGCATTCAGGTATTTTGTGTGGCAGCGTTATTTTTGAAAATGAAGAGTTGCCGAGATGACGATGAATTCAAATACCCCCGCTGTTCGTTTTGAAAAAGTTAGCCGACATTTTGGGGATGTGAAAGCTGTAGATGAAGTTGGGCTGGAAATTGGAGACGGTGAGTTTTTCTCCATGCTCGGTCCTTCCGGCTCCGGTAAGACCACTTGTTTGCGTATGATCGCGGGATTCGACCGACCTACTTCAGGTCACATCTATCTGTATGGGCAGGATGTTTCCAATCTGCCGCCGTATGAGCGGGATATTAATACCGTATTTCAAGACTATGCCTTGTTCCCGCACATGAACGTCGGCGATAACATCGCTTACGGGTTGATGATTAAGCGTGTGCCAAAAGCAGAGCGCATGAAACGCATGGAAGAGATGCTCGATCTTGTGCAGCTTACCGGGTTTGCAGAACGCAAGCCCTCCCAACTCTCCGGCGGACAGAGACAACGCGTCGCTCTCGCTCGCGCCTTGATCAATCATCCCAAAGTTCTTCTTCTTGACGAACCCCTCGGCGCACTGGATTTGAAACTTCGCCAGCAAATGCAGGTGGAACTCAAGTCGATTCAGAAACGCGTCGGTATTACCTTTATTTTTGTCACCCATGATCAGGAAGAGGCGATCACCATGAGTGACCGCATCGCAGTCTTCAGTCAGGGAAGAATCGAGCAGGTGGGTACTCCCTCCGATATTTACGAACGTCCCGCATCCGCTTTTGTGGCGGGATTTGTCGGTACGTCAAATCTTGTGAGCGGAGAAGTAGCCAAACGCCTCACAGGCTCTGATCAGACGTTTTCCATCCGCCCTGAAAAGATTCACATTGAGTTTGGCAGTGGCAAATCTGAAAAGGATATGATTTCACTTGAAGGCGCGGTCCGTGATGTGATCTATCTCGGCTTGTACACCCGCTATCTGGTAGAGGCCGAAGGGGTCGATTTTGTGGTCATCGAGCAGAATCTCAAATCCACTTCGATGGACGTTCTCTCTGCAAAGGGGCAAAAAGTGCGGCTCTCCTGGCACAAAGACCATGTCAGCCGTGTGGGAGGGTAGCAGATGCTCAATCGCATTTCCACTTATTTTTACCAACGTCCCAAACTGGTGTTGGCGCTCTTCCTTGTGCCGCCCATGTTGTACATGGTGGTGGTTTACCTCGGCTCGCTTTTTGCGTTGCTGATCAATAGCTTTTACGCCATTGATGATTTCACTGGAATTGTGATCCGTGAATTTACCTTAAAAACTCGATAGTTGTGTTTTGATAAAAGGCAGCAAAATATCAGGCAAGAGCAAAAGCCTGTTGCTTGGCGAATAAATAGGCAAATAAGTCATTGGCTTTCTG
>VGOX01000490.1 GCA_016875755.1 Chloroflexota bacterium | reverse complement strand
AGTGGGGATATTACACCCTGCCGATTTTATATGGTGATGACTTGGTTGCCCGCCTTGACCCGAAGTTGGACCGCGCCACCAACACCCTGCACATCCTCGGCTTTTGGCTGGAGGACGATGCGCCGAATGACAGCGCCTTTGCCGATGCACTCGCCAATGGACTCAAGCGTTTTGCCGATATGATCGGCGCGGCGAAGATTGACTTGAGTGGTGTGAAGCAAACGAAACTGCGCGCCCATTTGAAAAGGAATATTCGCTTATGAATATTCAAGAACTTCGTCAAAAATTATATGAAGAGGGATGCAATGCTTCCATGTATGCGATTGGGCAGAGGGGAAGCGCCTCAGACGCCTATTGCCTGACGCATAACGGAAATGAGTGGCAGGTCTATTGCACCGAACGGGGCGTTGACCAGAGTCCGTTTTACACCTCGGAAAGTGAAGCGGATGCGTGCCAGTATTTTTTTTGAATATATTATGCGTTTCCGCCACGATCATTGGGTGGGGTTTTTCCGCTCAGAGCGTGCGGCAGATGAATTGATGGAGAAGTTGCAAGCCATTGGGTTACACCCCCGCAAGGACGCAATTCCCTAATGCGGAAAGAAGGACCTGCGTTATCGGGTTTTTGTAGAAGGCAGGGAGATTTTCCCCACGAGGGAGTTGTTGGGAAAGACACCCATTGAGGATTAGTAGACTGTGCGTGCCCGAAAAATTACTGGCTTGATTTTACGCAAATCAACCCTTTCAAATACGCGCCTTCGGGGAAGTGTAAACTGACGGGATGATCCACGCCTTGCGAGAGATGTTCGATGATCGTCGCTTCCACGCCTGCATCGAGGGCGGCGGAGGCGACAATTTTTTGGAAGAGCGCCGCATCCACACCGCCAGAGCAGGAGAAGGTGGCAAGGATGCCGCCCGGGCGCAGTAACTTGAATGCCAGCAGGTTGATGTCTTTGTAGGCACGCGAGGCTTTTTCGGCATGAGCGGCTGTTGGCGCGAACTTGGGTGGGTCAAGGATGATGAGGTCGAACGAACGTGCCGCATCGCGGAATTTTCTCAGAAGTTCAAAGACATCTCCTTCGAGTGTAGTGTGACGGTCAGCGGGGAGGTTGTTGAGTGCGATATTTTCTTCCAGCAGTTTCAATGCGTCGCCAGATGAATCCACCGAGATCACAGATTTTGCGCCATGCGCCAAGGCGTGAATCGAAAACCCGCCTGTATAGCAAAAACAATTCAAAACCTCACGGTCTTTGGACAATTCTCCTATGCGGTGACGGTTCTCGCGCTGGTCGAGGTAGAAGCCTGTCTTGTGTCCGTGAGCAATGTCGACATTGAATTTGAGATTGTGTTCGGTTATCGGGATTTGGGAATCGGGAAGCGTGCCACGCAGAATACCTGTGATGGGTTTCAAGCCTTCCAGTTCGCGCACGTCTGCATCGGAGCGTTCGTAAATGGTTTGGATGCCTGTTTCTTCAATCAATAAGTCCGCAATGATTTCTTTCCAAAATTCCGAGCCTGCCGTGGTGGATTGCAATACCAGCACATCTTTGTATCGGTCCACGACAAAGCCGGGGATACCATCTGACTCGCCATGAATCAAACGAAACGCATCACTCTGACCTTCGACCTGCAACTTGCTACGGAGGCTGATCGCTGCTCTGATACATTTTCTGAAGAATTCCTTGTCCACGGGTTCGTCGTTGAATGTCCACACACGCGCACGGATCTGCGAGTGGGGGGAGTAGGATGCTCGGGCGAGGAAACTGCCGCTAGGGGCAAGCAGGTCAACCGTAGAGCCTGAGGCGTCCTGAGCGGAGCGAAGGATTTCATCCGATAGATTTAAGGCGCTAGCAAACACCCAGGGATGACGTCGCAGCAGGCTTTTTTCACGTCCGGGTTTGAGGGTTAGTTTCATGCTTCACCAGAGAGGGGACGCAGGCGGTGCATCCAGTTTTGGGGATGGTCGAGCAGGGTGAAATCTAATTTTTGATAGAGGGCGTGTGCGTCGTCGGTGGTGAGCATCCAACGGCGGACTGTGGCGAGGTCTGGGTGGGTGAGGATGGTTTCGATGAGCCATGTGCCAAGGCCGTGTCCGCGATAATCTTCGTGGATGAAGACATCGAGCAAGTAGGCGAAGATGGTGTAATCGCTGACCACGCGCGCAACGCCGATCTGTTTTTCATTTTCGTACATGCCGAAGACAAGCGAATGGTTGACGGCGTTTTCGTAATGGAAGCGGGTGCGTCCTTTGGTCCAGTAGGCGTTTGAGAGCAGGTCACAGATGGCGTCCATGTTTAGGCGTTTGGGGTCGGTGCTGATGGTGAAGCCATTGCGATGGGTTTCAATGATCTGGGGCATGGGGCGAGTGTATCACAGCCTGTTTGCGCATGGTATCATCGGCGGATTATAAGGAGATACATGCTTAAACCAATTCGCTGGAATACATTTTTGCGGGATTTCATCCGCATTCAGATCGGGTTTGTTTTGTTCGGGCTGGCGATCAGTTTGATGATTCGCGGCAACATTGGCACAAGCGCGTGGGTGGTGCTGGAGGCGGCGCTGGCGGAGAGATTCGGCATTACAGTGGGGACGATGACGGTCATCATGGGTTTTTTGGTGCTGGGCAGCGCGGT
>VGOX01000489.1 GCA_016875755.1 Chloroflexota bacterium | reverse complement strand
TGATCACCGCCCATACCATCGCATCAATGAGTACTTCGCTATTCTCGCCACGGCGGCGGACTTCGCGCTCGGCGATCCATGCGCCGATGAGAACACCGCTCATTACGATCACGCCATACCATGTTACGGTGATCGGCCAGATGAACAATTTAAATGTGAAAATTACAGGATCAATCATGATTTCCTCTGAGTTATTTTTCCGCGATTATATCACCCGCCGAATTTCAATAAGGAAAGTCATGTTATCATCTAATCACCACACTCCCGGGAGCACCCATAATGTTCATGTTTGTTCTGCGACGCCTGATCGGAATGATGATCCTCCTCATCGGCGTAAACTTCCTCACATTCGCATACGCCCATTATGGACGATTCGAACAACTTAAACAAAACCCCATCTTTGCGCAGGAAGGCAAAGCGGAGCCAGTCCTACCTTTTTATAAGGAATATATCGATGGCTTTATAAACGGCAACCCGATCCCCATCCCAATGATGGCCGGAGTGGATGTATGGGACATGGTTAGCCTTGCAGCAAAGAACAGCCTTGGCTTGTTGGGACTCGCATTTTTCACCAGCCTGCTGGTCGGGCTATTGATCGGTATCAGCGCTGTAAAAGTAGAGCCGCCTCGCGTCGCCAATTGGCTCATTCCCGTTTCCACCGTCAGCCTTGCCATGCCGGGCTTTTATGTCGGCGCATTGTTGATCACAATTTCCATTTATTATCTGCTCTATACACCCGGGACACAGGCAAGTTTGCCCTTCCCATTAGGCGGCTTCGGCTGGGATGCCCACCTCGTCTTTCCAGTCATCGCCCTTTCATTTCGCCCCTCCATTCAGATCGCTCAAACAACAGCCACCCTGCTTGTAGAGGAATTTTCACACACCTATGTGACCGTTGCGCGCAGTTTAGGACATTCCTGGCGGCTCATCAAATATAAGACTGCCCTGCGGAATATTTATGTGCCGCTGGCACAGGTGATTGCCACCTCCCTTAGTGTGATGATCGGAGAATTGATTCTGCTTGAGTGGCTCTTCCGCTGGCCCGGGCTTGGCAGGCAGTTGGCGGCTTCCATTCAACCGCCAAGTATCGCCACCGTATACTCGGCTTCGATTCCAAGTTCCTACCTCCATGCGCCGACAGTAGCCACGGTAGCCACCGCATTGGGAGCCATTCTGATCATCTCGAATATGCTGGTCAGCATCTTCACCTTCAGCGCAGACCCGCGCCTCCGCACCCATCGACAGGATAGCGACAATGCGTAGGAACACCCCGCTCATCCTCGGCATCATCATTACTGGGTTCACAATTCTGCTCGCTATTGCAGGCCCCAGTCTTGCCCCGAAAAATCCACTGGAGGAAAAACGGGTCTTGCAGATCGAAGGCGGCGAATTTCTCACTGCCCCCTACCCCCCTTTCAAAGTACCTGATTACCCGCTTGGCTCAGACAGCCATGGACGTGATGTGCTCAGCCAGATTCTCTTGGCGCTGCGACCTACTCTGATGCTGGTTGGGTATGTAGCCCTGCTGCGCCTCTTTATCGGGACCGTGATCGGGCTCACTGCGGGTTGGCATAACAACCGCTTCGGCACATTCATCAACGGGCTCATCAGCGCGGCGCTTTCCATGCCAACTTTAATGGTGGCACTGGCAGTTGTAGCGTTGACATCTGAGTGGCAGCCGTGGGGGTTCGTGCTCGGTCTCTCCCTCACAGGTTGGGCTGACTCCGCACGCCTCGTCCGCGAACAGACGCGCATTACCCGCGAACAACTTTTCGTAGAAGCCAGCCGCGCCCTGGGACAAAGCAACATCGAGATCATCATCAACCACATTCTCCGTCAGGTACTTCCCTTTGTTTGGATGTTATTGACCTTCGAGATCAGTTCCACCCTGCTCGTTACAGCAGGGCTGGGCTTCCTCGGCTATTACGTCGGCGGAGATGTGTGGGTCTGGATCACGGACACCGCCGCGGCGCGCCTAAGCGGCATGCCCGAGTTGGGGCAAATGCTCTCTGGCGTGAACGAAGATATTTACACCAGCCCGTGGAAGTTATTTGCATCTGGCACGCTCATCTTCATCACCGTGCTTGGTTTCAATTTACTTGGCGAAGGGCTGCGCCGTATTGCCAACGCTGGCGCGCCGTCCTCCCGCCTGTTCGAAATCTTCAACCGCCTGCGCTGGCGAGCGGACGAAAAATATGTTGCGCCGCTCAAAGAAAAAATGCGCGCGCATCCGCTGCCTTCCGCTGTGGTGATGATTCTTCTATTTACCCTGCTGGGCTTTGCTATCAATCAGGCGCTCACCGTGATACAACCGCAGGCAAAATCAACCCCCATCCCTGGCGGGCATCTATGGTCAGGACAATGGCGCGACCCATCCGCTTCGATGTGGATGAATGCCGCAGGAGTCGCGTCGCCGCAAGTGCAGTGGACTTTCACCGAAGAATCAGGCTTGGTCGGCGGACCAGCCGTCAGCGCGGATGGAAGCGTGTACCTCCTTTCCACCAACGGCACGCTTCATTCCCTCACCGACGATGGTTCGGTCAACTGGAGCATTTCCCTCCCCGCAGGCGGAGTAGGCACGCCCGCCCTCGATGCGGATGGAAATATCTACGCTTCCGATATTTCGGGCGGGT
>VGOX01000488.1 GCA_016875755.1 Chloroflexota bacterium | reverse complement strand
AAAAAACTCGCCCGCCAGATTTTTGATGAATATAAGGGCAAGGACCTCAAGATACTGACCATTGGTATGGGCGGATTGCTGTTCAGCAACACATTGATAAGTCACTTGAAAATCCTCGGGCGGACAAATGTAGGCTTCGTAACGGGGTTCACCGACAAGATCAGAGGAGAAGTGGTGCTCGACCTGCCGGAACAGAATGAGATCGCAGATCAGAACATCCTGATCGTGGACGACCTTGCCTCTTCAGGCGGAACCATGTTAAAGGTTATTGAAAAATGCAAGGAATTAAACGCAGCCCAGATCCGCACCTGCGTTTTGCTGGATGCGCACCGAAAACGCACAGCCCAAACAAAAAAATTGCGCATCAATTTCGTCGGCTTGCAATCAGATGAGGAGAAACACTTCTTTGTCGGCAGCGGCCTCGATGGCGGCGAACGAATGGGAGAAGAAACCCGCAACAAAATGCGATTACTGCCCTACATCGGCATCATCATTTCACCGCTGGATGGAAATAAAGATAGAACCGAAGAGGAGGACACGAAGAATTGACCCTATGACCACACCCAAACCCAACGACCCTTTACACGGCATCACCCTCGAAATGATCCTCACCACCCTTGTAGAAGAACATGGCTGGCAGGAATTGGGCACGCGCATCCCCATCATATGCTTTACGGAAAACCCCAGCATCAAATCGAGCTTGAAATTCCTGCGCCGAACTCCCTGGGCAAGAAAAAAGGTGGAGGAACTATACTTGCGCTCAAACAGCACGAACTCGGTTTCTCGCAAGTAGCATTTTTACGGGTGGAATCCGAAAGTTCTACTTTCGGATTCCACCCGCCGACTACGTTACAATTCCGTGCATGAATTTATTGCACGCTCTGCGGCTCGACCAGTCAACGACCATGCACCCCGTTATCAGCTTCGTCGGCGCGGGAGGCAAAACCACGGCGCTCTTCCAAGTTGCGCGTCAACTGCAAAGCGCAAAACTCCAACCGCTGATCGTTACCGCAACCACCCACCTCGGCGTTTGGCAAATTCCACTTGCAGACCATCACATCATTGCCAAAGACATCAGCGACTTGCAAAACTTTCCACAGGAAGGCGTGGTTTTGGTCACAGGCGAGATCGAGGGCAAGCGCACCCAACCTGTCAGTGAAGTCGTCTTGGATTGGCTACACGAAAAATCAAAGCAACAAAACCTCCCCCTGCTCATTGAAGCGGATGGATCCCGTCAGAAACCGCTCAAAGCCCCCGCCGAACACGAACCGCCGATCCCCGAATTTTCAGACATCATTATCTACGTCACAGGCTTGTCTGCGCTTGGCAAACCGTTGGATGAAAACCACGTCCAGCGCGCCGAACGATTCTCCCAACTCAGCGGGGTGCCCCTCGGCGCACCCATCACACCACAAGTCATCCTAACCGCCCTCACCCATCCACAGGGCGGCTTGAAGAACATCCCCCCGCATGCGCGGCGCATCGCCCTGCTCAATCAGGCAGATAGCTCTGAACTACGTTCCATCGGTGGCAGTATGGCAAAACTCCTGCTGCATCACTTCGACTCCGTCCTGCTTGGCTCCCTCCAACAACCTGAAAATATTCAAACCTTTGAACCCGTCGCAGGCATCATCCTTGCCGCAGGAGCAGCCTCACGTTACGGCGCACCAAAACAATTATTGGATTGGAAAGGCAAACCCTTCGTGCGACATGTAGCTGAAACCGCGCTTCGCTCTGGATTGGAACCTGTTATGGTCGTCGTCGGCTTTCACCACGCAGACGTTGAATCTGCGTTGCAAGGCTTGCCCGTACACATCGTCCACAACTCTGACTACACGCAAGGACAAAGCACTTCGATTAAGGCGGGGGTAGGAGAACTTATTTGGAACTCCCATAATCTCGGCGGCAAGCCGCCTGACGCCAAATCAATCGGCGCAGCGGTCTTTCTGCTTGCCGACCAGCCGCAGATTCCCGTTGAAGTCATCCGCGCATTAGTAGAAACACACACCCGCCGCCTGCCCGCCATCCTCGCCCCGCTTGTGCTCGAGGAAAAGCGCGCCAACCCCGTGCTCTTCGACCGTATTACCTTCCCCGCTTTAATGAACCTGAAAGGCGACGTTGGCGGGCGCGCCATCTTCGACAAATACAAAGTAGAATACATCCCCTGGCATGATGACATTCTGCTCTTCGATGTTGACAAGCCCGCAGATTATCAAAGATTGATCGAGACAGAAGAACAATAGAGGACATTATGATCACAGCTATTATTCTCGCCGCAGGCGAATCCAAACGGATGGGCGAGCCCAAGATGCTCATGCCATGGGGCAGAAGCACCGTACTGCAAACCGTCATCTCCACGTTTCAAGCGGCAGATGTCAGGGATATTTTATTGGTCACAGGCGGGGCGCGCGAACAAGTGGAACGGCTGGTCGGAAAAACCGTCCAAACCATCTACAACGACGACTATAAAAAGAGCGGAATGTTAGGCTCCATTCAACTTGGTCTCAGGGCAAAAATGCGCGAGGCGAGTGCCGCGCTCATTTGTCTCGGCGACCAGCCCCAGGTCGAGGAAGGAAGCGTGCGGAGCGTATGCGACACATTCCTCAAAACAAGATCCAGTCTCGTCGTACCGAG
>VGOX01000487.1 GCA_016875755.1 Chloroflexota bacterium | reverse complement strand
AAACAGGTTGCCAATGAGACCCATCAGACTGTTTACCGCCTCAAACATGATTTGCTGTCCGACTATTTGCGTCAACAACTCAAATCGCCTGCTATTCAAATGACTTTTGCGTAAGTCCTATTATGAAAACATTCTCTCTCTGGCTCATCACAAACCTCCTGCGTATCTACTTCCGCCTCACCTTGCGGCTCGATGTGCAAGGCATGGAAAAGATTCCCGCTGCAGGACCGCTCATCATCATCACCAACCACACAGGTCAGGTGGAAGTACCCGTCATGGCGACCCTGTTACAGCCGCGCAAGATCACGGGCTGGGGCAAAGCCGAAGCGTTCAATAACCCCTTTCTACGCTGGGTCTTTGGCGCGTGGCGTATCATCCCCGTCCATCGCGGCGAAGCGGATATGACCGCCCTAAAAAGCGCCCTGCGTATGCTGGAGGAAGGCAAGATCTTCGGCGTGGCTCCAGAAGGTACCCGCAATAAGACGGGTATTCTGCGGCGCGGGTTGCCCGGTGCAGCCATCCTTGCCTTGAAATCTGGCGCACCTGTGATGCCTGCTGTGCATTGGGGCGGCGAAGTCTTTCTCAAGAATCTCAAACTATTCAAACGCACCGATTTTCACGTCCGCGTGGGCGAGCCTTTTCATATCAAGGTGGAAGGCAAGGTAACGGGCGAGATTCGCCAGCAGATCGCGGATGAGATGATGTACCGCATTGCAAAAATGCTCCCAGAAGAGTACCGCGGCGAATATTCCGACCTAAGCAAAGCGACCGAAACATTCCTGCAAAATCTCTAGAACGCCTTGATCGTGCAATGCATTAGAAATATAAGGAGAAATTACGATGAAACAAATACCCTACATCGGGCTTTTACTGGCGTTGGCGGTTTCCGCCTGCAGCCCGCAGCCACAAGTGAGCGAGGAAGTACAGGTTGCTGTCATCGTATCCCTGACCCAAACCGCCGCCGCACCCCAGAACCAGCCTGCCCCGCCCGCAGAAACACTCCCCACTCCCCAGCCCGCAGAAGCATTTGCTTCTCCCCAGCCTCTCAGCGACTACTATCCGTTATCCAGTGAGGAATGCACCACCCTCGAAGCCTACATTTCGCAGTCGGTGGGCTTTACCGGCGAAATCACCAATCCCGTTCCCTTTAATGACTATGTCGCCGAAAAGAACGGGGATGGCTGCCAGATCCAATATTCCGCCACCCGTCCCACTGAATTATCAGCACAAGTGCAGCCAAGCCTTACCAGCCTTGGCTGGCAGGAGGATGACAGATACGGAGCCGGCGGCATTGGCGGATCTGTATCTGCATTCAGGAACAGCGACATGCTTTGTATGTATGCAAGCCAGGTTCAGGCTGTAGACGAAAACGCCTGTCCCACAGGGGAGGGCTATATGCTCTGCATGATGAGCCTGCCCCCCGAAGCATTGTTCGATACCGTCACCTAAAATTGCGCCCATTCCAGCAACCCTTAATTGAATTGTGAAAACGGTTTGGGCGCT
This sequence comes from Chloroflexota bacterium, assembly GCA_016875755.1. GTDB lineage: Bacteria > Chloroflexota > Anaerolineae > Anaerolineales > Villigracilaceae > Villigracilis. The sequence goes on along the minus strand of VGOX01000487.1, from coordinate 1,152 downwards.
ATGACAAAAACATAGTTAATACAATTCCAACGGAATATTTAACTGAGATTCAGCGTTTTGCTCCGATATGGGGCGGTTTTCAATCATTTCCATCGGCAAATCAGCTCGTAGTACTTTGGTACTAACCCGCTTTCAGAGATGAAAGCATTTATGCGTTCCCTTTGAGATAGACTCAATTTTGCAAGATGCATCGTGCAAAAAAAGGAGTAAACAAATGAAAAAAATCCTGACCAGTATTTTCCTGATGACTGCCCTGATGGCAATGACCGTGGGGAGGGGGTTTGCACAGGAACCCATCGAGCAGATTACAGGCACGGTCCAATCCGTGGAATTCGAAACCGATGTTGAATCGGGTGAAACCACTGTCCTCGTCACCCTGCTGGATGACATGGGCGAAATTCAATCCCTGCGCCTCAGCCCTGAAACTGCAGAGTCACTGGGGCTTATCTCCACCGACCTTGTGACAGGCCAACCCTCCGTTGCAGACGGTGCTGTCGACTCTGAGGTCACCATTGACCCTGCTGTCGTGATCCCTGACGAGACGGAAGTTGAAGAAGAAGTAGAAGAAGAGGAACCCACACACCCCGTTGGGCTTGCCGTCTCTGAATTCTTCGGCAGCCTTGTAGGTGTTGACTATGACACCATCATGGCTTCGCATGAAGATGGCTTTGGTTTCGGCGTGATCCTGCAGGCTCTCTGGCTCGCCAATCAGATCGAGGGCGATGCGGCTACATTTGAGGCGCTCCTGGAAGCCAAACAAAGTGGCGATTACAGCGCCAGTGTCCTTGCGGACGGTTCGACACCCGATAACTGGGGCGATGTTGTCAAATCGCTCAAGAAGGGCAGCAACCTTGGCAGTGTCATGTCGGGCAAAGCCGATAGCGGCGAAGAAAGCGGTGACGAGGAAATTCAAGCCACCGAACGCAGCAACGGTAATGACAACAATGGCAACGGCAACAGCAATAAAGACAAGGACAAGGACAACAACGGCAAAAGTAAGAACAAGTAAGTGCAAGTAAGAGAACGAAAAGAGAGCCAGCAGATTTAAGTGGATAAGGAAAATTAGACACGAAAACGGGCATAATTAAGGTGCAGTTTCTGGAGAAAAACCAATGCCCAAAAGAAAACGCCTATCCGCTCTACAAAAAGCCC